>NZ_BAABDO010000010.1:21667-108673 GCF_039539665.1 Actinomadura keratinilytica | reverse complement strand
ACAGTCCCAAGATCGTCCTCAGCCAAACATCAAGATCGACCGGACAGGCCCTAGCCCGATGTCTGGGCGGCGGCCCACGCCTTGTGCCACTGGGCCATCCACTCGGGCACGGTCTCGGTGCCGGGGTCGGAGTCCAGGACGCCGTCCTCGTAAGCCCTGCGCTGGCAGGCCAGCACGAACGTCACCACCCACGCTGCTCTGGGCGGCCCCGCACGACGGCCGCGTGTGACTTCGGAGATCGCGGCGACCGACAAGGGCATCAGGGTGCGGTCTGCGAAGAAGTCCGGATACAGCTCCGCCAACCGTTGGGACGTCTTCACCAGGGACCGGTACGACGGAGCCCCGCACTGGCCATAGAACTCCCTCAGCCGCGACACGAAGGCCGTCACCGCAGGGTCCTGCTCTCTCACCCGCATGCGCTCACCGGCCTCGGCATCGACGGAGCCTGGGCGATTCAACTTCGGCACATCCGCCGTCACCAACGACCGCCCACCCTGACGTCGAGCTGGGCGCCCTGCCGCCGTCGCCATCCTGTCCTGCTCGGGTTCCGCAGCCGAGCCGGTCGCGCCGGGGGCTCATGTCCGAGCGGCCACCTCCGCAGGTAGGCGATGAGGCGCAGTGCTGTCACGTCGACATTCGTTGCCTGGCAGCGTCGGGACCGCTCTCGGCCCCGCGCATACAACGGCTGGCCGCGTGTCCATCCGCCTACGACCGTGACATGAGCCCGCGCTGTGTCCGCCTCTTGGTCCAGCGAGACCAGCAGTCCGCATCCGGCGCGAACGGCTTGGGCGCCGTACTGACGTAGTACTCGCGCCAGATCGTTCATTTGTCGCGTTTCCTTCCTCATCTGTGACCGGCAGTCCGGGTCATCGCGCCGTAGCGGGGAGCGTGCCTACGCCGCACCAATACGCCTTGCAGGACAAGTCCGTCGGGGCCGGCGCTGTCGCAACTCCGGCTCCGCCCATCTCCAGCACCACGAACGCGTGGCCACTGCATAGCCGACTGGCCACCGTGTACGGGGCACACCGCATCTCAGGGGCTCCGGCCCCTGCTGCATGAACAGAGGTCTACGAGTGGGGGTTCTCGCAGCAGCATCTGACCAGGTCTGCGGCTCGGTCGAGGCCGAGGGCGAAGCCACACAGCAGACCGAACGCCAGCGTGATGACGTGTCCGAGGCCGATATATACGGCGATCTCCAGCAGGTCGTCCGAGATCATGGGGCCAGTGGCGGCGGGGGCGTGACACGGACGGTCCCGGCCTGGCCGGTGGTGTTTCTACTGGCTGTTTCGACCAGTGTCATGCGGCGTTCCAGTTCGGCCGGGTCGGTGGCGATGATCATGCCGCTGTCGAGGTAGGGGTAGGCCGGTCCGGGGATGGCGGTGAACTGGTGGCTGTAGTGGCCGGGGACGACCAGCCAGCCGGGGTGGGGGTGTTCCAGGGCGGCGGCGATCTGGTCAGGCTCCATCGCCGCTCCCGGCCAGGTGTGCCCAGACCACCTTGCCCGGGTGGCCGGGGTCGAGTGTCAGGGGGTGATGGCCCCACCGGGTGGTGAGGGCGTCGACCAGGAACAGTCCCCGTCCCCGCTCGGCGTAGAAGTCGGGCTCGCGTCTTTGGGGGATGCCGGGGGCGTTGTCCCACACGCAGACCTCGATGATGTCCGGGCCTGCGTCCGGTTCGATCAGTACCGCCATTCTGGTCGCTTTCGCCTGGCAGGCGTTGGTGACCAGCTCGGTGAGGACGGTCGTCGCGTCCTCGATCAGGTCGACGGCTTCCCACCGGGTGAGGAGGTCGGCGGCCCAGCGGCGTACCTGGCCTGGGGCTTGGTCGCTGACGGGCACCTCCCACGCGGCGAACCGGGAACCGATGAGTCGCTCCGACAGCAGGTTCCCCGAGCCGGTGCTGTTGGGGTACGTGAAGGTGCGGAGGTTGTGGGCCGCCCCGATGACATCGTTCAGGGACGGCCGAGGTCCTGGGGGTTGTTCGGCAGCCGCTGGCCAGGGGGTTTTCTCAGGCAGCATGATCGTCCCCAAACGGTGAGTGGCCATTTGTGTGCTCTGAGCCACAAGGCTGCCCGTCGGCCCCTACGCTTGTCGCGGTTCCCCCCAACCCCCACAACTTTCTGGGATTCAAAGGAGCATCCCCGTGACCAGACCATCGCCGGATCCGCGGTCCTCGATGTAGACTTCATGGCCTACTACCTGCGTTTTCTGCGGACGCAGCACAACGCCACCGGCGAGACGGTGGGCAAGATCGTGCGGCGGTCCAAGAGCACGGTTTCGCGCTTCGAGTCCGGCGAGTACCGGCTGGGCGAGGCCGAGTGCGAAGCCTTGGACAGGGCCTGGAACACCGGTCGGCTGTTCTCGATCCTGCTCCATTACGCCCGAATCGGACACGACCCCAACTGGCTGCAGCAGTACAAGGAGCAGGAGGCGCAGGCCTGCCTGATCAAAACCTGGCAGAGCAACCTGGTGCCAGGACTGCTCCAGACGCCGGACTACGCCAGGGCCGGTCTGAGGGCTGGCGGCGTGAAGGACGTGGACGCCGCCGTCGAGGAACGTATGGCTCGGCAGGCGATCCTGGAGCGGGAGGACCCGCCGACGTTGCTGGTCCTGCTGGCCGAGTCGCTGCTGGAACTGCCCTGCGGTGGACCCGCGGTGATGAAGGCGCAACTCGCCCGCATCCTCGAACTGTCCGAGCGGCCGAACATCGGAGTGCGGGTGGTCCCGAAGGCCGCCGGTCACCACCCCGGGCTCGACGGCCCGTTCATGCTCTTGACCCTGGAAACCACGGATGTGGCGTACGTGGAAGCTCCCGGCGGGGGACGACTCGTCTCATCTGCATCTCAAGTGAGATCATTCGGGCTACGGTACGACCGGATCGGGCAACACGCTCTGCCTGAGAACTCGTCCCGGGAGTTGATCACCCGAATCATGGAGACCATGTGATGAGCTGCCCCACTTGGCGCAAGAGCAGCCACAGCACAAACCAGGGCGGTGAGTGCGTCGAGGTGGCCTCCCTCCCCGAGGCCATCGGTGTCCGCGACAGCAAGAACCCCGACGCCGACAACCTGACCATCTCGCCCAAGGTGTTCGACGCACTGGTACGCCGCATCAAGCAAGGCGAGCTCAACGCCTGAAGCGAAGCCGAACCAAGGAAGGCCCCTCTACTACCCAGAGGGGCCTTCTTCATTGCCTGGCGAAGACACCCGGTGTTGACGTGACATCGCCGAGTCCCGCTCTGTCGGCTACACGGGAGCGCTGCTGCAAGCCGAGAGGACGCTTGAACGATCCTCCGCCGAGGGGCCATCGCCCTGGGGCCGGCTCCTTCAGTGCCGGTTCACTGGCCGTCGAAGCCGCCTGGTGCATACGTCAGTTCGGCCACATCGAGGAGACCGAACGGCTCCGGCCATGTGTCTGGCAACGCGTGCAGGCAGCATTGGAGGGCCTGCGTGTACCTGCATGATGGTCGGCACGTACAAACATCCGATCCCGCCCATACCTTGCGCTCTTGATCCCTCCAACGTAGAGGATTCGTCTGGTGGGGTGAAGGACAGTAGGCTTTGAGCCGTCTCTGTCCGGTGTTCCCCGCAATCTAGACTGCGGAGCGAGCTACATTCAGCCGGACGGAAGAGAAGGCCGCGTGGATCCTTTACCGCGCGGCCTTCTCTTTATTTCGAGAGAGCCCACGTCTCAGCGAGTTTCTGCGAGTGATCAGCGGACGACTTGACCTGCGACCATGAGGTGTTCCCTGATGGTGGCCGGGCCGCTCGTGATGGTCATCGCCGGTGTTCGCCGGTGGCGGGTGGCATCAGCGAATGGGGGAATCAACGATGGGCAATTGCAGGCTGGGGTATCGGTCGGCGGTCGAGTGGTTGCGGTCGCCGGAGCCGTTGCGGTGGCGGCGGACGTATCCGGGGCGGGCCGATCAGGTGGCGGTGGCGCGGCGGTTCGCGGTGTCGCTGTTCGCGGGCACCGGTTATGAGGAGGAGGCCGGGTTCATCGTCGCCGAGCTGGCCTCCAACGCCGTCCGGCACACGCACTCCGGTCACCATGGGGGGTGGTTCGGGCTGGAGGTGGTGCTCGAGGACGTCGCCTATGTCGGGGTGACCGACCAGGGCGGCGGCGGCATCCCGGTCGTGCTGCCGGAGTCGCCGGACCAGTCGGTGGCCGAGCACGGGCGGGGGCTGCGGGCGGTCTCCCGGCTCGCCGCGGCGCTGGGGATTCATGGCAGCAGTGATGGTGGGCACACGGTGTGGGCCGATCTGGACCTGTGCGCCGAGACCGGTATCCGCCCCGACTTGCAGGCCGTGCTGGCCTCCTAAGCCGGGAGGGACCAGCCCGGTCACGGCGGGCTGGTCCCTGCCAGGTCACGATAGGCGAGCCTGACGGCTGGGCCCTGCCCGCGAACCCTCTCCGGGGTGGCGGGTAGGGCCTTCGTCTTTTTCAGGGGGATGGTCCACCCGCCTGGGCCGTATCGCAGGAGGGCGTGATGGGGGCACGGGCGTGGGTGCCTGAGGGCTCGGGTGGTCGCCGGGCGTCCGTACGGGCTGTCGTTCGGGGTGTCGCTGGCCCTTTCCTTTATGAGCGGTGCCCCTGGCCTGGGTTGTTCGTGCAGGTCGGGGGACGCTTGGGCCTTTCGTTCGTGGCCCCGAATCGCCCTCACAGGCGACAACATCGAATGCATCACGCGGGCGGGAAAGGCCAGGGGCTGTCTCACGTGCTCGGGGCCTTCAGGGTTTCCGCCCGGCCGGCCCGTCCGAGCAGGCCCCCGAAGGGCGTGCGGCGATGGGCAGGCCGGCGGGTGCCGTCACGGCCACCGGGCGGCCATCGGGCGCGCCCTCGCCGGAGGAAGACCGCACGGGCGCCGAGATCCCGACGGCCCGGATCCCACCAGTTCCCGGATCCCGCCGGTTCATCGATGTTCGGGAAGTCAAGGATTCCGGCGTAGCGAATTCACAAAACCCGGATGGCCTGCGGATGGGAGAGGTAAGCCTCTCCAGCCGTTCCGGCCATGCGGAAAACACGCGGGCGGGCTTGAGAGTGGCGGCCGGTCGAGAAATCGTGGTGTCACGGCAACAAAAATGCGGCGGCGGAAATTCCCGCCGCCGCGACCATCGGAAAAGGAGTCATGAAATGGCCGCGAAGAAGAACACCACCGCCACCATCGCCACCGTCGCCGCCCCGGCCGCTGGCATCGCCGCCGCCCCGGCTACGGCCACCGGCCCGCAGGCCGCCGCACGTCCGGACGGTCCGGCGGGGGCGGTGTGGGAGGCGGTGACGGCCCACCCCGGCGCGACCATCCCCGTGATCGCGAACGCGGCCGGGGTCACCCGTGCGGCCGCCAAGGCGGAACTGACGGCGCTGGCCGCATCGGGGCGGGTGGTGTGCACGCCGGGCGGGCGCGCCGACAACGGGCGGGCGCTGCCGGACACCTGGGCACCCGCCCCGGACACGTCCGCCGACACGGCCACCACACCGGCCACCACACCGGCCACGGAACCGGCCACCGGCAAGACCGAGACCACCGCGCCACAGACCCCGGCGATGACCTCGGCGGTGACGGCGGAGGCGATTCAGGAGGCGATGCGGATCATGCAGCAGGAGGCCGACCGGCGGGCGGCGGCCGAGGCCGACCTGCAAAAGGCC
Source organism: Actinomadura keratinilytica (assembly GCF_039539665.1). Classification (NCBI taxonomy): domain Bacteria; kingdom Bacillati; phylum Actinomycetota; class Actinomycetes; order Streptosporangiales; family Thermomonosporaceae; genus Actinomadura; species Actinomadura keratinilytica. The sequence goes on along the minus strand of NZ_BAABDO010000010.1, from coordinate 103,028 downwards.
ATGGCCGAGGAAGAGGCCCGCCGCGCGAAGGTGCTGGCGGACCTGGCCAGGGCCCGCACGGCCGAGGACACCCGCCGCGCGCTGGCCGACCTGCTGGCGGCCGTCACCACCGCCTATGCGGCCGTGGTGGCGGGCGACGAGGTGGCCACCGTGGCCGGGCTGGAGCGCATCTACACCGAGACCAACAACGTGCGGAGGGCGTCCAGGGTCGGCCCGGTCCGCACCGGTACCAAGGGCACCGGCACCGGGGTGGGGGCGGTGCGGGCGGACCGGGCCGCGCCCCGGCCGCTGCGGCCCGAGGTGACCGCGCACCTGCGCGCCCACCCCGGCAAGGAGTTCACCCCCGGCGAGATCGCCAAAGTCCTCGGCCGGTCGCCCGGGGCGGTCGCCAACGCCCTGGAGACCCTGGCCAAGAACGGCGAGGCCGTGCTGACCGGCGAACGCCCCGCCCGCTACACCGCCCCCACCACCAACACCGCCCCCACCACCCCGGCGGCCGGTGACGGCAACGCGTCATAGGACGCCTGACAGCCCGATTGGGGGCGGGACCGGCACGGTCCCGCCCCCAATCGCTTCGGGGCCGTCACAGCACGTCAGACGCCCCGTAGGGCACCCGCTACGGGTGGACGGCGGGTGGGGTGGCGCATTTGGCCATCGGGCCTTCAACGGTCGGCGGGCTTGGGCATGAGAGTCGGCTCGCCGCTTGCGCAAAGGTCGGCAAGGTCCTGCTCTCGGTCGGTGCCGATGGGCGGCCTATCGGCTCAGCTTGAACCACCGTTGTGCGTCCTGCGGGCTGCCGACCCTCTTCCACTGGCATCCACCCGAGAAGATGAAGGCCGCCAGAGTCTCCTCTGCATCGTCGTTGACGATGAGGTATTGCGGGCCCCGTACCGGGGGCGTGGATGCCTCTGCGCGCAACACCATTCCACGTGTTACGGCTTCCTGGAACTCGCGGGTGAGTTCGGCACGGTAGCGGCAGCGGTCGGGCCGGTCGCTCATGGTCATGTACACCCCTGGACGCAACCGGGCCAGGCTGTGGCGTCCATCGGTGATGGCGGGCCCCTCCGCATGCGCTGCGGGATTCCCGGGAAGTCCGGGGAACAGGTCATGCCACGTCGGCGCGGCAGGCTCGGCCTGCGCGGGGCCAAGACCAACGGCCAGACACATCAGCGCACAGCCCATGGCGACGTATCTGGGCGATCCGAACACCCGGGCATTGTAGGCGCCGGAGAGTTTCAAGATCGGAGCGTTCGATGAACGCCTTCGACCCGGTGTTCGGTCGTTGTTACGGGTGACGTAGGGGCCTCATCGAGGTTGTGGGAGTGCGGGGCGGGCGTAGCCGACGAGGTCGGATCGGTTGCGGATGCTGCTGATCCGGACTTTGAGGCCGGTGCGTGGGGCCTCGACCATCCGGCCGCCGCCGATCACCAGGCCGACGTGGCCGGGGCTGCTGGAGGTCCCGCCGGAGCCTCGGAAGAACACGAGGTCGCCTGGTTGTTCCTGGCTGGCCGGGATGTGCGGCAGGGCCTTCCATTGGTCTTGGGAAAGGCGGGGAATGGTGACCCCGGCCTGGTGCCAGGCGTAGCGGGTGAGGCCGGAGCAGTCGAAGCCCACGATGCCCGCGCCCTGTGCGATGCCTCGGGTAGGGCCGTTGAATCCGCCGCCGCCCCACGAGTAGGGGGTGCCGATCCAGCGGAGGGCGGCCTTGACCGCGACGGCCGCGCGTCCGGTCGCGGCGATCGGTACGTCCGAGCAGGACGGAGGGCCGCCGCCTTCGCCGTACTCGGCGGCCCGTCGCAGGACCTTCTTCACGTACCAGTCGGCATGGTTGTAGCGGTAGAGCGCGCGTTCGAGGTGGGCGGGTGCGCCGTTGTGCTTGAGGTACCTGGCGGCGGCCGGGATCGCGTCGGCGGGGTCGTAGATGTCCTTGCGTCCGTCGCCGTTGCCGTCGACCCCGAACGCCGCCCAGGTGCCTCGCAGGAACTGCATGGGACCGGCCGCTCCGGCGTGGTTGGTGCCGGAGGTGATGCCGGGCTCGGTGCCCCGGCCGTGGTCGGACTCGGCGTCACCGATCGCGGCCAGGACGTTCCAGGGGATGCCGTACTGGGCTCCGGCCTTCAGATAGAGCGCCAGGTAGGCAGGTGGGATCTCGGCTTGGGCCGTCCGGCCGGGTGCCGTCTGGCAGGAGGCGTCACCGCCACCGGGAAGGATCGCGCCGAGGGCCCCGACGAAGACGGCCAGGACGACGAACACGGCGACCACCGGAACACCGATGGCCGGCAACATCAAGCCGTCCCGGGGCCGGTCCCGCGTCGCCGGTCATGCGGGCCCCATGCGTCCGCCAGCGCCGCCAACCGGCGCCGTGGGCCGGTCGTTCCGACCGGTAGCCACACCGGTCCGGCCGGGCCGTCAGCGGCCGTCCGGGGCGTGTGGACGGCGGTGGCCACCGGCACGTCCGGGGTGCCGAGGACCTTGCGGAGGTTGGCCTCCCGCGCTGCGCTGGGCAGCCAGAACAGCACGGGGGTGGTGATTCCGGTGGACTCGGCGAGCGCGGCGTATCCGGCGAGCTTGGCGGCCACGCGGGAGAGGGGTTCGCTGCCGGTGTCGTGCTCCAGGAAGAAGTCCACGGCCGCCGGCGGCCCGGCCTCCTGCGATTCGACCCATCGTCCGAAGGCGTCGGGGCGGGCGAGGTCGCCCCACAGGGAGGCGCATCGGCGTTCCGGCCACCACTCGGCGAGAACGGTGCCGTCCGCTCGGTGCCGGGCGCAGGCGTGCAGGCGGGCGAAGAAGTCGTTCACGCCGACCTGGTGACCGAGTCTGGGTGACAGCGAGATCGCCATGGCGTTGTCCTGGCGGTATCCGAGGTCGCGGAGGCCGATCCCGCGTTGTGCGGCCAGGACGTGCGCGCCCGCCGGGCCGAGTACCCAGTGCTGCGGGGCCGAGCCCACCGGCGTCCATGGTTGGAACCGCACCAGGGCGAGGAGTGCGCGGAGTTGCCGTAGCCGTTGGCGGGCTCTGACCGGGCCGGGGAAGAAGATGGCGGTGATCTGGTCGGTGGTGAGGACGCGGTGTTCCCAGACCAGTTCGAGGATGGTCCGGTCTCGTTCGGTGAGCTGGTGCGCGAGGTCGGCGATCAGCTCCGGCGTGATCCTCGGCCGGTGGCCGTGGAGCCTGCGCGTGCGGTTGGCGGCCTTGCTGGGTCGGGTCATCGGGCTTGCCTCCGTGGTGTGGTGGTGCGTGGATCGGTCAGGGGCAACGGCTGCTGAATGCGGGGGCGCTGCTGCTCGTGGGCCGCGTACTTCTCGCGGGATGCGGTGCGTACGGCCTCTTCGCGTCCGGGGACGGGGTCGGGCAGCGGGCGGGTGCGGAAGGTGAAGGCCGACGACAGCCCGCCCTCGGTGACGAGCCGTCCGGCGGCCTGGTAGGCGCCGAGGTGGGACAGGTCGTGCGGGGTGAGCAGCGGTGTGACGTGCCGGGCGAGGTCGGTGGCGTCCTCGGGCGAGGCGGTGAAGTAGATCTTGTTGCGGGCGTCGGCCGACACCGCCTCGCGGGGGTCTTTGGGCAGTTGGGACAGGTGCTGGTGGGCGATGACGAGGCTGAACCGGTAGGCGCGGGCCTCGGCGAGGACGTCGCTGATGGAGCCGGGCAGGTTGAGGAAGTTGTGGGCCTCGTCCACGTAGGCGGCGGCATCCGGCCGGCTGTCCTCGGGGACCTTGGCGCGCGGGGTGATGGCCTGCCAGGTGTGGGCGAGCAGCAGCGATCCGAACAGGCGGGCGGCGTCCTCGCCGAGCACGCCCTTGGGGAGACGGGCCAGGACCAGTCCGCCGTGGTCGAGCATGTGGCCGAGGTCGACGGTCGAGGCGCTGCCGGACAGGGCGTCGCGGACGAACGGGCGCAGCAGGACCGCCCGCAGCTTGTTCATCACGGGACTGATGACCGCCGATCGCGCGGCGGGTGACAGCTCGTCGTAGGAGGCCCAGAAGCCGCGCAACAGTTCGTCACCGAGTTTGGCCACGACCCGGGCCCGATAGGGGCTGTCGGTGAGCAGCCTCGGGACCTCGGCGAGAGTGGCCCTCGGCCCGTGGGCTCGTACCAAGGTCAGGCACGCCGAGCGCATCAGGTCGTCCAGCCGCGGTCCCCAGGCCGAGGAGAAGCAGCGGCGGAAGATGGTGACGATCGAGTCCACCGCGAACGCCGGATCGGCGCCGGCCAGGACGTTGATGCAGGGCGGCGGGCCTTCTTCGGACGGGTCGAACACGACCGTCCGGCCGACCGCCCGCTCCGGAAGCCGTTGCAGGACATCGGCGATGAGGTCGCCCTTGGGGTCGATGACCAGCGCGCCTCGCCCGGCGTGCGCGTCGGCCAGGATCAGGTTGGCCAGGAAGGTGGACTTGCCGACGCCGGTCTGCCCGAGCACATGCAGGTGCTGGCGAGCACCGGTGACGGTCAGCGCGACCGGCCGGGGATAACCGGCGTCCGCATCGCCCAGCACCCGCACCGGCCCCACCGTGCACGCCGACACCGCCGGGGACGGGGCGACCGGCCGGGCACCCGCACGGGTGACACCCGGTGCGCCCAGGTCATAGGGAAGGTGCGCGACCGCCGCCAGTTCAGGCGCCGACAGCAGATAGCCCCGGCCCAGGCGGCGGGATGCCAACCGGGCGGCTGGGGCGCGCAGGCGCTTGCGGCGTAGGTACTGGTGGCCTGAGGAGTAGAGCGCGAACGTGGAGGCCACCTCGTGGGCCTGGCCGCGCAGCCACCCTCGAGCGGCCTCGCCGGTGCGGTGGCTGGTCGCCACCGCGTAGCGGATCTGCACCTCGAACCGCGGTTGTGCGGCCTTGCCGAGGATCGCGCGGACCTGCTCGGCGCGTTCGGGGAACGTCCGCGCCAGCTCGCCTGGGCGGGCGTGCCCGGATCCACCGGGGGTGACCAGGTCGAAGACCTTGCCTTGAGGGGCGGCCGAGCGGCCCCCGCGCAGCGCCGAGGCGGCCCGGTGGGCATGGCGCAGGCGGCGACCTGTGGCCGGACGAGCCAGCACCTGGACGGCGGCGTACTCGCCACTGCGCAGCCCGGAGACGGCACCGAGCAGGGCCCGCAAAGGGTCCGCGTCGTGCTGGTGCGTCAGCGGGTAGTGGTCGGGGCGGGCCAGGACGAGGCGTCCCCCGGCCGAGGACGCGGCGAACGGGACCGGAGCCGACACAGGGCGGGCGGTGATGGTCGCACCCGGCCATGCCGACCGGATCATCTTCTCCACCAGGCCGGGTGGGATCGTGCCGGGGACCCAGATCCGGATGCGAAGACCCGTGGCGTCGGCGACGTACTCCCAGCTGATGTGCGGCTGGCCGTAGACGGCGCGTTTCCAGGCGGGGGCGGTGAGGCCGACCAGGTGAGTCCACCAGGCCGCGGCGCTGCCCTCCTCGACATGCGGCGGCACCGCCACCTCCACCAGGTGCGCGCCCACCGAGAAGCGGCGGTTACGCCACCGCCACAGCAGCGACCGCACACAAGTGAACAGCACCGCTCCGGCGAGGGAGAGCACGGCGAGCGGCGGGCCGTATTCGGCGACCGACGCGACGAGCCGTTCCGGATCCTCCAAGAGACCGACCCCACCGCCGGTGACCGGCAGCACGGCTGCCGACGGGCTCGCGGCGAGCACGCCTCCTCGGCACGGCCGTGAGCGCCGACCGGCCCAGCGGAATTGGCCGAGCCTGTGGTGACGAGGTCGCGTGGCCGACGCGACGAGCCGTTCCGAGTCCCCGAAGAGGCCCGTCCAGCCATCTGCGGCCATGGGCAGAGCCGCAGCGGACCCACCTTGCGGCCGTTGCTGTGCACGGTGGGCAGCCGTACGAGATCCGCCGGGGCGGTGGGAGCGAGGCCGTACGGCCGGAGGGACAAGCCGTCTCGGGTCTTGGAAGAGAGGCACCCAGCGGCCGACGGTTGGCGGCAGGTTCACAGCGGATCCACCTCCTCGGCGTGACCGCGGGCGGCGTCCAGCTCGATGAGTTCGGCCGGGTCGGTGGTGGCGAGGTCGTGCTCCTGCGGGCCGGCCACCGCGTAGAAGGCGGCCCGGTCGCCGCCGGACCCGCCGCACAGCAGCGCCTCGCCCCGGCCGGCGGCCAGCAGGAACGCCTTCTCTCCGCCGGTGAGGTCGAACGCCGTGCCTATTTCGTCGATGACCTGCGGAGACTGCCTGAGCAGGAGCTGTGTCGCCGAGTTGGCGATCACGGCGCGGCCCAGGTCCGAGGCGAGCAGATCGGCGGCGTCCTGGGTGACCACGGCCAGCCCCGCCCAGTGCTTACGGGCCGACTTGGCCAGCCGGTACAGGAACCTTGCGCCCTCGCTTTCGTGCATGAGCGTCCATGCCTCGTCCACCACGACCAGCCGTCTGCGCCGGTCCCCCGTGTTGGCGACGCGCCGCCAGATCGCGTCCAGGGCCAGCAGCATCCCGACCGGCCGGGTCTCCTCGGGCAGGTCCCGCAGCGAGAACACGATCAGGTGCCCGTCCGGCCGGGTCGTGGTCGGACCGGCGAACAGCCCCCGGTAGGAGCCGGTCACGTACGGGGCCAGCCGCGCGGACAGGTCCGCAGCCTCGGCGCTGCCGTCACGGTCGAGCTGGGCGGCCAGATCGGCCAGCAGCGGGGCGGGACGTCCCCAGGTGCGGCGGTCGGAGTTGATCCCGCGTGCGGCGTAGGCGGCGACCACGGCGCGATCCAAGGCGGCACGGTGGGCGGGGGCGAGCGGTCCGCCGAGCATCGCGGCCACGAGCGTCTGGATGAACAGCGCCCGCCGGATGAAGGTGTCCTCGTCCTGCCCCTCCGGCAGATCGAACGGGTTGAAGCACACCCCGGGCGCACCGAGGCCGATGTGCGTGCCGCCGACCGCGGACGCCAGGCGCCGGTACTCGTCCTCGGGATCCACCACGGCCACCTCGACCTGGTGGAACAGCAGCCGCAGCACCTCCAGCTTGGTGAAGTAGGACTTGCCGGCCCCGGAACGGGCGATGGTCACGGAGTTGTGGTTGTCCTGGGCGAACCGGTCCCACCACACCGCCCCAGACGAGTAGGCGTTCAGCCCGTACAGGACGGGCGTCTGCCCGAGGCGCGGTTCCAGGTCGGGTGAGGTGAACGGGAACGAGGCGGCCAGCGCGCCGGTGTCGAACGCACGCCGCAGCCGCACGGCATCGGTGGCCAAGGGCAGCGTCGCCACCCACCCCTGCAGGGCGCGGAAGGTCGTGGGCTGAGCGTTCAGCAGCAGCGACGCGGCCAGCGCCCGCACCCGCTGCACCTCCGCCTCCAGTTCCTCGGCGTCGGCGGCGTGGACGGTCAGATACAGGCCCATCCGGAACAGGCGGCCATGCCCTCGCGCCAGCGATGCCGCCAGGTTCGCGGCGTCATCGGCGGCGGCCTCGGCCGTGAAGTCGGCCATGCGGCCGTGATCGGCGTTGGAGCGGGACGAGGACTCCAACCGGGCCAGCTGGCGACGCAGCCTCTGTGCCGCGATCAAAGGCGGGATCGGCTCGACGTGCAGGGACACGTCCAGACGGCCGGGATAGGTGAGCAGAGGTTCGAGCCAGCCCGCGCCGACTTCTCGCGGATAGCCGGCCACGGCGAAGGAGGCACACACCCCACCGGGCAACTCCAGGGACTTCGCGCCGACCCGCAACGCCGAGGGCCCGAACGTGTCCGTAACCTGCTCGCCCCTATCCGCGGACCGGTTGCTCTCGGGGCGGTGGGCGAACGGAAATCTCATTACAGACCCTCCGCAGCGCTGATCAGCTCACCGGGACCGGCGGCTTCGGGAAGGCGGGCGTCCGCCGGGGACAGCGACTCGGCCAGCACCGCCGTGCACGCGGCGGCGTCCAGCACCTCGGCGGTGACGCCGAGGACGGCCAGCGAACGAACGGCCTCCTCGGCACGGCGCGCGACCACGGCCGCCCCGGCGTCCCGCAGCACCCGCCGCGCCTTGCTCTTGGTCCATGGGAGCGTGATGTTCTGCTGCTCGCGCGCCGTGTCCCGCAGGACGATCAGAACCTCACGGGTGAGCAGTTCGCGCGAGGCGTCCAGGTCGGCCAGATAGGCCGCATGGTCACGGGCGGCCTGCTCCAGCGCCGGGTCGGGCAGGCGCGGGGCGGCTTCGATCAGCTGGGCGACCAGCGCGGACAGATCCACCGGCCGGGCCCGCACGAGGATCTGCACGGGCGCCTCCAGCGAGTTCAGCCACCGCCCGAACGCCGCGACCAGCGCGGCCTGCTCGGCGGCCGTCCGCAGCCCGAACGCCACCGTTCCCGCCCGCACCACGGCGGCCGTACCGCCGTCGGCCAGCTCCATGACCCCGTCCTCGCGCACCGCCCGCACCGGCAGACGAAGCGGGGCGGGCAACCGCCCACGCATCCGGCACCAGGCGGGCGGCGCCTGCACTCCCTCCGGCGCCTCGACCCTCGCCTTGCGCGAGCGCAGATGGACCAGCGCGGCGAGCACGAACCGATCCAGGCCCATGCCGTCATGACGCGCCAGAGCCAGCACCGCCCCACCCCCGATGACCGGAAGCAGAACGGTGGCGACCACCGTGAACGGGAGCCTGTCCGCCATGGCCATGTAGCCCCACGAGGCCAGCAGCCCGGTGACGGCCAGGATGGCGACCTGCCGCGCGGTCAGCCCGTACAGGATCTTGTCGGGCTGTTCGACATCGGCGGGGATCTTGGCGGTCAACGCCTCGTCGTCTCGGTTCACGCATTCCTCCCGTTCCGCTTGGGCAGTTCGAGCCGTAGGGCGAGCTGGCGGGGCGGCACCGGCCGCCGGGGCATACCGGGCAACATGAGCTGCCGCGAACGAGCCCGGGGCCTTGCCTCGCCGGCAGGTGGTGGGGCCGGTGGGCGCGGTACCCGGGTGGCCGGGATCGGCAAGGCCAGTCGCACCGGCCGCCGGGCCGTGCCGGGCTTGGGCCGTACCGGGATCGGCAGCGCGAGCTGCACCGCCCGCCCACCTGATCCCGTGTCACCGTCGGCGTTCCATCCCGGTGGAGCGGTCTGCGGCTGCCTGCGCGGCTCTGGCGGTTCAGGCGGTGTCGGCGGCGGAGGCTGCCGGTAGGCGGTCCCGGGACGTGGCGTGGGCCGCTGTCGCCTGCGGCGTGTGGGGCGAGGCGTCGGCCTGTTCGGTGGGGGCTGGTGCCGGCTCGGATGGGGCTTGGCGCTGGCGGCTGCCTGCGCGGCCTTTCCGGTCCTGTTCACGACCGCGCCGATGCCGCGGTAAAGGACGAAGGTCTTCAACATCTGGCCGAGGAGGCGCGGCTGGGCGGGCTGCCAGACGGTACGGGCCACCCATGCGGGAATCCGGATCAACACCCACAGCAGGGCGAGCGCCACCAGCAGGTCCGTCAGGTCGGTCTTGGACGGCGCACCGACGATCGAGCCGCTGCTGTCGGTGACCTCACTGAACAGCAACTGGAACGCGGTGACCAGGACGAGCGACTGGCAGACCTGGATGGCCAGCACCCCGGTGATACCGCGCCACCACAGCCGGGCCAGCCCATCGGTCATCGGCAGGGCGTGGAACATCAGCGCCAATGGGGCCGCCGCGATGAGCACCATCGTGATCGCCAGGCGAACGATGTGGATGAACGCGACGATCAACGCGAGCACGATCACGGCCAGCGCCACCATCGGCAGGAAGACCCCACCGGTGACGGCGTTGACGACGATGCCGGCACCGAGGGTGTCGGCGACCACCCCGGCGTCGATCTTGCCTGGACCGGCGGCCAGGAACGCCTGTGCCAGGCCGTTGGCGAACGCGATCCCGTATCCGATGAAGGTCAGGTCATGCCAAGGTCGAGCAGGGGACTGTCGAGAGAGATCGTCTCCCAGTCGATGATGGCGAGCCGCCGGTCGGGGCGCACGATGAGGTTGTCGGAGAAGCGGGCATGATCGGGACGTGCCCGGTCCTGACCCGTCCACGATGCGGGCGCTGCGTGCGCGTGCGGTCTGGATGGTCGCCCGGGACCGCTCACGTTATGGGCCGGAGTTCGCCATCGAGTCGGTGGCCTCGAAGCTGGCCATCGATCCGGCGAAGCGGCTGCGCGCCTGGGTGCGGGAGGACGCGCCGGAACTCCTGCGGCCCGTTGAGGGGATCCCGGCAGAGCCGGTACGGCTGTCCGCCCGGGAACGGCGGGCGCGGGAGGCGGCGCTGCGGGCGGTCACCCTGCGCGAGCCCTGGGCCGGTCACGTGGCCGAAGGGCGGACGAGTGTCCTGGGCCGCCACCATCGGACCCGGTATCGCGGCACCCTGCTCATCCATGCCGGTCGAGGGGCCGAACTCACCGGCGTCCCGTTGCCGCGTCCGGACATACGGCACTTCGGCTTCATCGTCGCCGTGGCCGAACTGGTCGGCTGCCATCCCGATGACGGCCAATGCGCGCCGATTCCCCCGGCGAGCCGCTGGCACTGGGAACTCGCCGACGTCCAGCCCCTGCCCCGTTCTGTGGCCGCTCGTGGACGTCCCGGCCTCTGGCGCCCCACCCACGAGACGATACGGCTGGTCGAGCGGGAAGTACCCCTGTGGTGGCCGTACCTGTAACGCCTCCAGGTCCACCCTGACCGGGCTTCGGTGGGCGCTCTGGCGGGAGCGGGACCAGGTGCTCACAACGGCCATGCGGTGATCGCGTCTCTCGGCAGGATTCTTTACCTGGGGATTCGGCTCTCGCGTCCGGCGAGGTCACGGCCGATCTCGGCAGTCGCCCCGGCTTTACCCGTCCGCATCCTTCAGGAGGCTGCTCATCGGGTTCTCGCAGGTCAAAGCCATTGTGAGCAGATTTTCGGCACGGACGTAGGCGCACCGACCGCCTACGTCCGTGCTCATGAGTTGCCCAGGCCATGGCGGATACCTGGCGGCATCGATTCGCCACGACCTTCCGGGGGCTGCCATGACCAACCGCCAGACCGGTGACCGGGGAACTCACGTCGCCGATGTTCTCGACACCGGGTGCGCCGGTGAGCGGGCCGGCAACGCGCTGGCCATCGCCGACAGGACGTTTCATCTGCTGATCGCGGGGCCTTGCCCGCCGGCGATCGACGGCCGCAAGGTCGGGCATGGGCTGCCCGCACGGGCCATCGATCTCGGGGAGCTGAGGACGCGGCTGCTGGACCGTGCCGCGTCCGACGCGCTCAAGGACGCCGCCTGGGCCGAGCTGGTCCGGCTGGCGCGCACGGGTGATCCGGCCTGGGTGGTCGGGTGTGTGGGGGTGGCACTGCCGGGGCTGAAGAACATCGCCGGCCGGGTGATCCGGACCAGTCCCGCGCGGCTGGCCGATGACATCGTGTCGGAGCTGTTGACGGAGTTCGTCGCGCAGCTGGCGCGGATCGACACCGGCCGTCCGCGTATCGCGGCCCGGCTGCTGCTGTGGGCGCGTAAGGGAGCATTCCGGGCCCGTGGACGCGAAGCCCGTCACGTGCCCTGTGATCCGGAGGAGATGCCGGCCGGTCCAGCCGGGTGCGATGCCGATGCCGTGGGCGTGGTGGTCGAGGCGGTACGGCAGGAGATCATCAGTCCGGCCGCCGCCTCCCTGATCATCGCGACCCGGCTGGACGGGATGTCCGTGCAGGACTTCGCGCGGGAACGGGGTGTTCCGGCCGATCGGCTCTACAAGCGGCGGCGGGCTGCCGAGGCGCGGCTGGGTGCGGCGCTCCGGGACGGTCGAGTGTGGGCAGTGACCGGCGACTGGATTTCCGATCCGGGCCTGTGACGCGGTGCTTCATGTCTGTCAGGCGAGGCACGGACGGGCGGCGGCTCGGACGGACGGTTCATCCGGTCCCCACCGCATCCACCATCCATCTGAGTTCCTTCGAGGAGGACACCCAGAGTCCGGGTCGCCCTCGTTCCGCCTCGCCTGGCACCCGAAGCCAAGGACCTTCGCAATGCCTCGGGAGGCCATGCCATGCCCACCCATCCATCATCCCCGTGTCCACCCGGCCGTCGGCGTTCCGTCGGCCGAGCCCGGTTGGTCGGCGCTGTCTGTCTGTGGTCGGCCGGAGTCGCCGTGAGCGCGCTCGCGGTGCCCGGCATCGCCGAGGCGGGAACGCGTCTGGCCGAGGTGGCCTCGCTGCAGGAGGTCATCACCAATCTGCGGGATGTGATCGTCGGGCTGCTGGTCGGCCTGGCGACGCTGTTCGCCACGATCGGCGGAGTCCGTTACATCCTGGCCGGCGGTGACCCCGGTGAGGTCGAGGCGGCCAAGAGGACGCTGCGGTATGCGGCGATCGGGTACGGCGTCGCGGTGCTGGCGCCGCTGCTGGTGAAGATCCTTCAGCGGATCGTGGGCGTGGCATGAGCAGCGCTCGTCACCGCAGGCTGCTCAAGCCCTGGTGTCGGCGGGTGGTCGTTGTTGTGGCCGTCGCGTTGATCGGGGCGGTGTTCACCGTGGGGCTCGGGACTCGTCCGGCCGGGGCGTTCTCGCCGGCGGACCCGTCTCCGTCTCCTGCCGCCTCGCCGGCCTGCTCGGGCAGGACGAAGGTCGCCTCTCCGCGGCCGGGGGAGCTGCCCACGCTGATGTGCGAGGTGGCGCCCGGCAGGTGGGTGGAGGTGGGGCTGCGTTTTCCGTCGCCCTCACCGTCCGCGACGCCCCCACCATCGGCGTCGCCCGCTCCGTCGAAGTGCCCGGAAGGACGCAGGACGGTGCCCGCGCCCGGCTCGCCGCAGCCGAAGGTCATGTGCGAGATCGAACCGGGCACGTGGGTGCAGGTCGACTCCCCGCCCAAGGAGTCAACGGAGAAACAGGACTCCGGGTGCGGGTTCGGTGATCTGGCCTGCATGGCCATGCGGCGAGAGACGGCCGTCGTCCTTGGCCAGGCCCAGGACGGCAGCCTGTGCAGCTCCGCCAGCAGCTCGCCCGCGGTGGGTAGCAGATCGTCGGGCAGCCTGTCGAGGACCTGGCCGGGGATCCAGCGTTTGAGCATGACGAGCCGGTCACCGACCGCCGTGACCATTTGGCCGGTGAGGTTACGGACGACTTCGGCCGTGGGCATGCCGAGACGGAACATCGCGTCGGTGTGCACGGCGAGCCGGTGGGCGCTGGCGGCGTCGTGATTGTCCAGGACCGTCAGGACGAACGGGCCCTGGCCGGTGGTGGCCTTGAAGCTGGAGTTGGCGGCCCCGCCGTCCAACGGTTCGAGGCTGAGCAGGTCCAGGCCGTACTGCTTGCAGATGTGATGGCCGTCGATGTCGTCCACGGTCGAGTAGGTCGCCACGAGATCATTCTCCCGGGAAGGAACTGAGTTCCGCGCGTCGTTCGGCGACGAGCCCGACCCACCGGGCACGCGTCGTCTCCAGGCCGTCGATCCAGCGGGCGCGCGGCAGGCCGTCGGGTGGGGCCTCGCCGTTCATGAGGTAACTGATCTCCAGCAGGTAGGCGAACTCCTCGCCGTTGACGGACTCGCGCAACTGGGCTCGGGCGTGGTGCAGCAGGTCGGTGGCGCCGTTGATCGAAGCATGGAAGCAGAGTGCGAACCGTGCGTAGGCGACGCAGGAGGACAGGCCGTTGCGCTCGGCCGACTCCACTACCCGTGCGGCGTGTTCGGGCAGGTCGGAGGCGTATCCGCAGTCGGACAGCAGACGGGCGTTGGCGACCTGGAGTTCGGCGAAGCGTGCGGTGGTGCCGTTGAGCATGTGGTCGGCCTGGGCGATCTGTTCAAGGGCGCGGGCCCGGTCCTGGAAGGCGGCGGCGAACGCCAGGTATGCCTGGCACAGTGCGGCCTCACCGCGCTGCCCGCGTTCCAGCGCCAGGTCACGTCCCCGAGCGAACGCCGCGCAGGCCAGAGGGATCTCTCCTTGGGTCCACAGGGTCTCCCCGATGGCGCGTTCTCTCTTGCCGTCGGTGCCGAGCCGCTCGGCGGTGGCAAGGGCGTCGGGGAAATGGCCGCGTCTGCGGGCCAGATGCAGCAGGCCGCGGTTGGCGTCGGGTGCCAGGCGGCCGCCCTGGTCGGCGACCTGGCGCATGCCGTCCATCGACTCGGCCAGATTCCCCAGGTCCCGCTGGCATTCGGCGAGGAAGTAGGCGGGCAGCTCCCACAGCTCCGGCGGTAGCAGCCCGGCGTCGAGGACGGTGCGGAGCCGTTCGGCGGTGCGGCTGCGGTGCTGGCGTTGCCGCTGCGCGATCGCGGCCAGTGTCTCGGCGAGCGCGGCGGCCGGGCCGTCCGGTTCGGCGCCGGGGCCGACCTCGACCGGTTCCCACACGAAGTCGCGGACGTAGGCGAACGCGGCGTCGGCCAGCCAGCCCAGCTCCAGATCATGGTCGCGGGCCAGCCGCAGACCCTGGCGCAGGCAGCCGAGCAGGATCCGCCGGCTCGGCTCATCCCCGTGCCGGGCGAACTCCTGCCCGAGGGCGTCGAAGGCGCGCTGCGCTGCGCGTCGCCAGTCCCCGGCGCTCCATCGGTCGTCGCTGGTGGTATCGGTGTCGCGCACCGCCGTGCGCACCAGGTCGTGCAGGTGGTACGGCCATGGAGCACCGTGGGCGACGTCCACGAACGGCCGGTCGGCGAGCTGAAGGGCGGCGGCGTCACGATCCAGGCCCGCGGCGGCGGTGGCCAGCTCGATGGAGAAGGAGTCCAGCAGGCTGACCGCTCGCAGCACATTGCGCTCGTCGGCCGTCAGATCGCGGAAGACACGGGCCACCAGGGCCGGGAACTCGTGGTCGAACTCGCTCATGTCCGGAGCCTGCCCGGTCCGTTCGTGCAGGTCCAGGAAGCGCATCACGGCCATGTCGAGGTACAGCGGCAGGCCCCGGGAATGCCTGATGAGCGTGTCGCGGACCGCCTCGTCCATCAGCGGACGGTTGCCGAGGATGAGGCGCCTCCGCAGATAGTCCTCGCTGTCGGATGGCGACAGGTAACCGACGCGGTACTGCCGGGGGTCGGCTTGGGCCCCCGGAGTGAGCTGGGGCCACGCCTGCGGCCCTGCCCAGTCGAGCTGACCTTCCATCCGGGCGTCGTCCCACTGCAGCCGGTTGCGCCCGGTGATCACGAACAGCGCGCCCGGCATCAGCCATGCCATCCGCTGGATCAGGCGCTCGTAATCGCGGTGCACCCGGTCACCGACGTCCTCGAACGTGTCCAGGAGGATGACCGGCGTCGCGGTCTTGTCCTCCGGCAACTGGGCCAGATCCCATGCGAGCAGGTGAGCGTAGTACGACAGCGTCTCATGGTCGGGCTCTGCCTCGAGGAGGTCCGGAAGGCGTCGGCAGCCCGCCAGCGCCCTCGCGCTCCGGCGCCGTTCACGCAGGGCGCGGATCGTCGCACGCAGCCCTTGCCCGGCCAGCGAGCCGAGCGTGCCGGGCACCTCGATCGCCTGCGTCAGATCGGCCAGCGCCGATTCCATCTGGCCGTTCAGCCTGCCGTCGCGGGACAGCCGGTTGAGGAAGGTGTGGCGGCGTAGATACTCCTCCAGCGGCTCGCCGGGATGCCGGTGTTCCCAGTACCGCAGGAACGCCAGATCGAAGGCGGGCATCGGACGGCCGAGCTCCACCACGGCCAGGCGGACCGCCAGCATGACCGTCTCGAAGCTCACACCCGCCTGCCGGGACAGGTCCACCCGCACGGGCAGGATCCGGCCCAGGCCGGGATCGACCGGGGCCCAGCGCTGTGGGCCGGCCTGCGGATCGGCGAGCCGCTCGGCGATCTGCCGGGACAGGGTGGACTTGCCGATTCCCCCGACCCCGTAGAACACCAGGACGTTGCGGCGGGGACGTTGCATGTCCTCGGGGTCGAACGTGGGACCTCGGCGGAACTCGACCACGGTGGCAAGGCTGCGCAGGACAGCCGCCCACTCCTCGTTCCGGTTGGCGAAGACATCGGTCGCCTGCACGTCACGGCTGTTGGTACGGAACATCGCGCGCAGATCCGGGCGAGACAAACGACCCCCTCCAGAAGCTCACCCTCGCGGAGGCCCAGACCATCCAGCGAGTAACTCATCTGACGGACGCGACATGAACGGCGTTCCAGCGCAGGCTAACCGACTTTCCCGCAAGCGCTCATTTTGTAAGGGCCGAAACACCCTGTTGGCGGCGGGAGGCTTGACCCGGATTATTGGACTCTCGTAACTGAAAAGAGTCGATTCGTGTGGGTGCTCGTCCAGAGCCGATGCCGCGGAGCCGGGGGTCGTTCGACCTGGTGGTGTGAACAAGACCGTAGGTCTGCTACGGCCGCTGGTCTACAGGCTTGCGGGAACTCTGCCGGGACTGTTTCCAAGGCAGCAGCCTTCGGTGGTGCTTCATGTGGGCATGGGGACCGGGTGGCCGTCTTGGGTCATCTGGTGAATGAACAACGAATCTTCCAATTCGGGAGCTTCCGACGCCGGTCGGCACGGCTCGGCTGCCGGAGCCATGATGCGGCGGCTATTGCCGTTGACCGTGTGGCTGTGCTCGGACACCAGCGCCACGGCCGAGACGGCCAACAACCCGAATCACGGTGGAGGCGGCGCCGACACCACGGAGGACGAGTACTGCCCGCTGCATCGCCGGACCGTGGGCCACCAACTGGCTCGGCATCTGATCACCGCCTGCACGCGGGAGGGCGATCTGGTCGCCGAGGCCTACACCACGAGCGAGGCGACGCTTGCGGCGGCTGCCGGTCTGGGTCGGCGGGCGGTGGCCTGCGTGCCGGACTTCCCGCTCGCCCGGCGCATCCGTGCCCGTCTCGACGCCACCGTGCCTCACGAGGTGGCGGCTCTGGCTGCGATGCGGCCGTGCCGGCCCGACCAGATGGCCCGTGGGCTGGCCGACCATCTCGGCCAGGTGGAGCTGGTCATCGCGGCGCCACCGCCGTACCAGCACGACGGTCAAACGCGCAGGGCTTGCGCCGGGGACCGGTGCCCTGTGTGCCGGACCGGGTTCTGGATGAACAGCCAGGAGCGTTTCCGGTCGTTCATGGCGGCGGCCTGGCAGGTGCTGCGGCCGGGCGGGCGTCTGGCCGTCATCACCACCGCCCGCCACGAGCACGGACGGCTCGTGGATGCCGCACCGCGCATCATCGGTGAGGCGGCCGGGCTGCGGTTCCGCTACGTGCAACACATCATCGCCGTCCGCGTGCCCGTCGAAGGGGACACGCTCGTCGTCCAGACCGACCCGCGCGGGCTCGCCCAACTGCGGGATGTACGGTCGCGGGCGTTGCCGCCGGTGGCCCGGGTGCACGCCGATGTGTGCCTGTTCACCAAGCCCGCCGGCCACCCTGGCCGGGACGGTGACCGATGAACCACGAGCAGGGCTCCATGGACAAGGCGCTGGCATCGGTGTGGGCGACGGGGCAGCGGCCGTCTCGCGTTCAGCGCAAGGGTCGTTACCTGCCGGAGTCGATGCGGCATCCGGGCAAGATGCTGCCGGCCATCGCCGCCCAGGTGATCTCCGCCTGCACCCGGCCCGGGGACTGCGTGCTCGATCCGATGTGCGGGATCGGCACCACGCTGGTCGAGGCGATCCATCTCGGCCGCAACGCCACCGGCATGGAGTACGAACGCCACTTCGCGCAGATGGCCGCCGACAACGTCCGCCACGCCCAGAGGCAGGGCGCGACCGGGACGGCGGAGGTGGTGTGCGGGGACGCCCACACCGTCACCACCGCCCTGTCCGGGCTACGGGGACGGGTGGCGCTGGTGCTGACCTCACCGCCGTACGGTTCCCACACCCACGGCCAGGTGCGCTCGGGCCGCGACAACGGCGGCGGGAAGCTCCTCAAGTGGGATCACCGCTACTCCCACGACCGCGGCAACCTCGCCCACCACCACCTGGACGGGCTCCTGCACGGGGTCGGCCGCATCCTGGGCGGCAGCGCCGAACTGCTGCGGCCGGGCGGTGTACTGGCCGTCACGGTCCGCCCGATCCGCGTCAAGGGCGAGCTGATCGACCTGCCCGGTCGTCTGATCGAGACCGCCGAGCAGGCCGGGCTCGTCCTGACCGGCCGCTTCGCCGCGCTGCTGTGCGGGCTGCGCAACGGTGGGCTGGTCACCCGGGCCTCGTTCTTCCAGATGCTCGAAACCCGCCGGGTACGTGAGCGAGGACTGCCCGCCTGCGTCACCGCCCACGAAGACCTCCTCGTCTTCCAACCCGTCCGTGATCTGCCGGGGAGCATGTCGTGACGCCCCGGCACCGCCGAGAACAACGCAACGGGGCGGACAGGGCCGCGGAACTGCTGGCCTGGCTCCAGCTCGGAACGTGCGCGAGATGCGGCCGGGCCCGCTACCCGTCCCGCCGCGAAGCACGCCAGGCGGCCCGCCTCGCCGCACCCGGGGTCAGGCTGCGCGCCTACCGCTGCGGGACCTCCTGGCACCTGACCACCCCCGCCGGCCGCCCTCAGCTCATCGCCCCGCCCGTCACCGTGGCGCCGCAGCAGGGCCGTCAAGTGCGCGGACTGGACCTTGGGCACCGAGGCGAGCGTGCATATGGGGGCCGCCGACCGGACGTCCCGATCGCCAAACGGGATCGGCCGGCCCGGCGGCGGCCGGGCACCGCCTGCCCTGCGGGGGAGCGGTGACCGGCCAGGGCAGGAAGCTGCGCCTGGCCGTGCCGGACGAGCCGCCACGGCTCACCCCCGGTACGGCCGGGGTGCTGCTGCGAATCCTGCTCAAAGCCACCGCCCAGGCATCAAGACCACACGACGAGCGAGGGAGCGAATCATGCAACACCGGCCACCCGCCGAAGAACGACTGAAGAGGTCCAAGCAGCCAGGGACGCGGTTCGCGTTCTACGGACGGCAGGCGTTCAACGGCCCGTCCTACCCACGGCAACTCGGCAGGGCCTGGACGCTGCTCAAGCCCTGCGGCGGAGACATCGTGGCCACGTTCTTCGACATCGACACCGCACCGTCGGTCCACTGGTCGGACTGCGCGCAGGCGTGCGCGTTGATCGACATGCTCAAGCGGGGCGAGCACACCTTCCACGCGGTGGTGTTCGGGCTGTCGCACCAGGAGGCCCACGCCCTGTTCGACCCCGACTTCCCGCTCTTCCGCATCCCCCTGTGGATGCCCGTCTTCGAGCCGCCCCAACGACTCGCAGGCACCCACGGACCCGTGATCGGCGCAGCGCCCGACGACGAGCAGGAGGGAGAGAAATGAGCATGCGTTTCGCGTTCTACGGCCGGGTGTCCACCGAGGACAACCAGGACCCCGAAGCCTCCCGCGCCTGGCAACTCCGCCGCGCCCATGCGCTGATCGAGGGGCGCGGGGGTGAGATCGTCGCCGAGTTCTTCGACGTCGACAAGTCCCGTTCGATCCCGTGGGCGCGGCGCCCGCACGCCTCCGCGCTGATCGAAGCGCTGAAGAACCCACGGCGAGACTTCGATGCGGTGGTGATCGGGGAGCCGCACCGGGCCTTCTACGGCAACCAGTACTCCCTGACCTTCCCGCTGTTCGAGCACTTCAAGGTGCCGCTGTGGGTGCCGGAGGTGGGCGGGCCGATCGATCCGGCCAACGAGGCCCACGACATGATCATGGGCGTGTTCGGCGGCCTGTCAAAGGGTGAACGCAACCGCATCAAGATCCGGGTCCGGTCCGCCATGGCCGCCATCACCGCCACCGAGGGCCGCTTCCTCGGCGGACGCCCGCCCTACGGCTACCGGCTCGCAGACGCCGGACCCCACCCCAACCCGGCCAAGGCCGCCGATGGCAAACGCCTGCGCAGACTGGAGGCCGACCCGGTCACCTCGCTGGTGGTGCGGTGGATCTTCGCTCAGTTCATCAGCGGCCGGGGCGTCTTCGACATCGCCGAAGACCTCACCCGCCAGGGCATCCCGTCTCCGTCGGCCAGCGACCCGGCGCGCAACCCGCATCGCAGTGGGCTGGCGTGGTCGAAGTCGGCGGTGCGGACCATCATCACCAACCCGCGCTACACCGGCCGCCAGGTATGGAACAAGCAGCGCAAGGACGAGGTCCTGCTGGACGTCGAGGACGTCGCGCTCGGCTACACGACCAAGATGCGCTGGAACGACCGCGCCAAGTGGATCTGGTCCGAGCGCAAGGTCCACGACGAACTGGTCTCGACCGAGGACTTTGAGCGCGCCCAGCAGATCCTGGCCGTGCGGGCAGGTGGCATCTACTCCAAGAGGCCGCACCGCACGAACCGGCCCTACGCCTTCCGGGGCTGCCTGTTCTGCGGGTACTGCGACCGGCGGATGCAGGGCAACTGGAACAACCGGCAGGCCTACTACCGGTGCCGGTTCCCTCAGCAGTACGCCCGCACCAACGACATCGACCACCCCAAGGTCGTCTACCTGCGCGAGGCCGAGATCGCCGAGCACGTGGACGCCTGGCTGGCCACCATGTTCGCCCCCACCCGCCTGAACGCCGTCATCGACGCCATGGCCGCCCAGCTCATCGATCCCGCCCAGACGGCGGCGGAGGAACTGAAGACACAGCTGGCGGCCTGTGACCGCAAGCTCAAGCAGTACCGGGCCGCCCTCGACGCCGGCGCCGACCCCGTCGAGGTCACCGGCTGGATCAACACCGTCCAGCAGGAACGCGCCCGCCTACAGGCCCGGCTGCAGGCCACCCCACGCGATGAGCGCATCCCACGCGAGCACATCGAAGAAATGATCGAGCACGTGGGAGGCCTCGCCCGGCAGGTCACCAGCGCCGACCCGGCCGACAAGGCCGACCTCTACAAGGAGATCGGCCTGCGCATGACCTACCATCCCCAAAAGCAGCTAGTGGAGGCCCGGATCATCCCGGAGCCTCCACATGTGCGGTCAGTGCGTGTCCGAGGGGGGACTTGAACCCCCATGCCCCGTGAAGGGCACTAGCACCTCAAGCTAGCGCGTCTGCCTATTCCGCCACCCGGACATGCGCGCGGTACATCGCCGCGGCGCGTTCACGATACCAAAGGTCCCGACTCGCGGCGAAGTCGATCGCGCGGCACCATGGTCGGGTACGGGACCCCAGGTGCGAAGGTGATCACTGTGGCTGTTCAGCCGACCGCGGAGGACGAGGTCGTCCGGCTCTGCCAGGAGCTGATCCGGATCGACACGAGCAATCCCGGGGACCACTCGGGGCCCGGAGAGCGGGCGGCGGCGGAGTACGTCGCGGAGCTGCTGGCCGAGGTGGGGCTGGAGCCGCGGCTGCTGGAGTCGCATCCGAAGCGGGCCAGCGTCGTCGTGCGGGTCGAGGGCGAGGATCCCGGGCGGGACGCGCTGCTGCTGCACGGGCATCTCGACGTCGTGCCCGCGCAGAAGGAGGACTGGACGCGCGACCCGTTCGGCGGGGAGATCGCGGACGGATGCGTGTGGGGTCGCGGCGCCGTCGACATGAAGGACATGGACGCGATGATCCTGGCGGTCGTCCGGCAGCGGCTCCGGGAGGGGCGCCGGCCGAAGCGGGATCTGGTGCTGGCGTTCACCGCCGACGAGGAGGCGGGCGGCAAGTGGGGTGCCCAGTGGCTGGTCAAGGAGCACCCCGAGCTGTTCGAGGGGTGCACCGAGGCGGTCGGGGAGGTCGGCGGGTTCAGCCTGACCGTGCCGGGCGACCGGCGGATGTACCTGATCGAGACGGCCGAGAAGGGCATCGCCTGGATGCGGCTGACCGCCAAGGGGACGGCCGGGCACGGGTCGATGGTGCATCCCGACAACGCGGTGACGGCGCTGGCTCAGGCGGTCGGGCGGCTCGGGTCGCACGAGTTCCCGATCCGGCTGACCGACACCGTGCGGGCGTTCCTGGAGCGGGCGTGCCTGGCGTACGGGGTGGAGTTCGACCCGGAGCGGCCGGAGCAGAGCCTGGAGAAGATCGGCCCGCTGGCCCGGATGATCGGGGCGACGCTGCGCAACACGCTGAACCCGACGCGGCTGGACGCCGGCTACAAGACGAATGTGATTCCGCAGAAGGCGACGGCCGAGGTCGACGGGCGGTTCCTGCCCGGGTACGAGGACGAGTTCTTCGCCACCGTGGACGAATTGCTCGGACCGGACGTCGAGCGCGATTTCGTATACCACGACCAGGCGCTGGAGACCGCCTACGAGGGCGCCCTGGTGGCGGCCATGGAGAACGCCCTGACCTCGGAGGACCCCGGGGCGCTGCCCGTTCCGTACTGCCTGAGCGGCGGCACGGACGCCAAGTCGTTCGCCCGGCTGGGCATGCGCTGCTTCGGATTCGCGCCGCTGCGCCTTCCTCCGGATCTGGATTTTTCCGGAATGTTCCACGGGGTGGACGAAAGGGTGCCGGTGGACGGGCTGCGCTTCGGCGTGCGCGTCCTTGACCATTTCCTTGATCACGCCTGAGATTCCTTGGCGGATGCTCCGAATTCCGGCGCGGGCGCGTGGCGTGGTGCTAGTGTCACTGGCCGTGAGCTGACGTGCTCGTGACCCCGGTTTGAGGAGGACCGCAGTGGCGTACGGCCCGGTGTGGCAGCGGACGGTCGCCGTCCGGCTGCGCCGTGTCGTCCTCAGCCGGGGGATGCGCCGTCTGCTCGTGGTGACGGGGTTGGTGGTCGCCGGGTGGCTGCTCGGCGGCCTGGCCCCGCACGCGGCGCACGCCGACACCGCCCCGGTGCTGTCCGGCGGAGAGGCGCCGCGGCTGCGCGGCGCCGTCCGCGACATGGCCGCGGCGGTGTCCGAGCACGTCAGGAAGGCGAGCGCGGTCGCCAAGCCCCGGCCGCCGGTCGCCGACGAGCCGCCCGTCGAGATCCCGCCGGCCGGTGACACCGCATCCCCGCCGGAGCTCGGCAAGACGATCGAAGTCGAACCGCCCCGTCCGGTGTCCGCGCCGGAGCGGGCGAGCACGGGCCGTACCGAAACGGCTGCTCGTTCGGCCGCGCCGAAAGCGAAGCGGAAGGCGGGCGTCGTGCGCGGTGTGAAGGTCGCGCCGCGGGGCGGCGCGGTGCGGCCGAGCGCCGAGATCCGGCGCGCCGCGGATCCCGCCGATCCGGCGCCGTCGGCTCCCGTCCCCGACCACGAGGGCGGGACGCTGTCCGGCACCGCCGGGCCGGTTCCGTCCGGCGGCGGGGCACTCGGTGGCCACCTCGGCCGCTGGTCCTGGCCCGCGCCGCCGTCGCACTGGGCGCCGTTGCGCGCGCCCCGCTCGATCCCCGTCGCCGTCCGCACGGCCGTGGACGAGTCGTTCTTCTCACCTGACTGATCACTTCTCAGGCTCCGGTCCGCGTCCGGCCGTCTCGTGCCCGTGAGGCGACGAGACCCGGGCTGGACGGACGGGCCGGGACGTGCCCCCGGTTCATGACGCGGTGCGCGCAAAGGCGCGGTGCCCGCGACCGGTTGGCGTAGGCACGTCACCCCACCGAGATCCGACATGGCGTCGGCGTCCGCGACGTCGTCCGGCGGGCCGTACCCGGGAGGCCGCGACGCCGGACGGACGTCACGCGCGACCGGTGCGGCGTCGGCGGATCTCGCCTCATCCATCAACCCGAGTCATCTCCCCGAACGGAGCATTATGCGAACGCTGTCCAAAGGCACCGCCGCCCGGGCCGTGCTGCTCACCGCGGGCTTCGTCGCGCTCGGCGCCGGGCCCGTGCTGCCCGGCGCCGCCCTCGCCGACACCACCAGCGGCGCGTCCAGCGTCCTCGGCGGCAACCAGGTCAACGCCCCCATCTCCGCGCCGATCGACGTGAGCGGCAACGCCGTCGCCGTGGCGGGCAACTCGGCCGCCTCGTCCAACGGGGGCGCGCGCACCGGCGGCGGCACCGGCGGCACCGGCTCCGGACAGGCGACGTCCGGCAAGTCCAGCGTCGGCGGCGGCAACCAGGTCAACGCCCCGATCTCCGCGCCGGTCAACGTCTGCGGCAACGCCGTGGCGATTGTCGGGACCGCGCAGGCGTCCTGCGCGGGCGGCGCCACCGCCGCGGGCGGCACCTCCGGCTCCCGCCAGAAGACCTCCGGCAAGTCCAGCGTCCTCGGCGGCAACCAGGTCAACGCGCCCGTCTCGGCGCCGATCAGCGCCTGCGGCAACTCGGTGGCCGTGCTGGGCGCGGCCCAGGGTAGCTGCGAGGGCGGCGCCACGACGGCCAACGGAAGCGGCGGCACCGGGCAGAGCACCTCCGGTGCGGGCGGCGTCGGGGCCGGCAACCAGGTGAACGCCCCGATCAGCGTCCCGGTCAACGCCTGCGGCAACGCGGTCGGCAACGCGCTGGCCAGCTGCAAGGGCGGCGCGTCGGTCCGCGACGGCGGTTCCGGATACGGCGGGCAGGCCACGTCCGGCGCGGTGGCGGTGCTGTCGGGCAACCAGGCCAACGCGCCCGTGGCCGCCCCGGTGAGCATCTGCGGCGACGCCGTGGCGCTCGTCGGGCACACCGGCGCGTTCTGCAACGGCGGGGCGCACGCGCGCAACGGCGGCGGCACCGGGCAGAACACCTCGGGTGCGGGCGGCGTCGGCACCGGGAACCAGGCCAACGCGCCGGTCAGCGTCCCGGCCAACGCGTGCGGCAACGCCGCCGCGCTCGTGGGGGTCGCGGCCGCCGCCTGCGACGGCACCGCCGCCGTCACCAGCCCGCACGGCGCGGGCGGCAACACCTCCGGGAACGGCTCCGCCGGAGGCGGCAACCAGGTCAACACGCCCGCGAAGGTCCCCGCCGAGGTGTGCGGCAACGCGGCCGCCGTCCTCGGTCACTCCGAACCCGTCTGCCAGGACGACCCGTACGGGTACGGCCCCCGCGGCGGCGACCGCCTGCCCGTCCAGGTGCCCGGCAACCTCCTCGACATCTCGCCGGTCGCCGCTGGGAAGAAGGCGCTGACCACCGCCCCTGTCCGCACCCTGCCGGCCCCGGTCGGCACCGGCCTGCACACCGACAGCGGTTCGACGGTTCCGGTGACACCGTCCACCCTGCCCCCGCTCTCCCTCCTCACCCCGGGCTACGGGACGGCCGGGTACGGGCCCACGGCGGTGCTGCCGGTGGACGTGCCCAAGCTGTCCGCCGTCAAGCTGCCCGCCGGAAAGCTGCCGGCCGTGCAGCGGCCGGACGCGCGGGTCGCGCCGGGCGGAGGCGTCCCGGCGCCGGTGTCGCTCGGGCCGGACACCCTGCCCGTGATCAGCAAGGGGACCGGCAAGCCGCCCGTCGACCCGAAGCGGGTGCCGCTCATCCACCGGCACGGCCCGTCCGACACGAAGAAGCCGTCCAAGGCGGCGCGCCAGTCGTACCAGCCGGAGCTGCCCCTGACGGGCTCCCCGGTGCCGGGTCTCAAGCTGTCGCAGGCGGCCCCGGTGTCCCTGCCCACCACGTCGGTGACGCCGGCGCAGTCCCGGCTGCAGTCGCACGCTGACAAGCACACCGGACCGCAGGTCCCCGGGGCGGGCGCCGTCAAGCTGCCCAAGCCGTCGGCGACCGGTGTCATCGGCGCGCCCAAGGTGACCGACGTGGCCGGCAAGGTCGGCCGTGACGCGGCGGGCGCCGGGGACGCGGTGCTCAAGACCGCGGCGATCAAGCCGGTGTCCGCCGAGACGGCCCTGTCCGACGGCTCCGCCAAGGGCTGGTGGACGGTCGGTGCGGTGGCCGTGCTCGCGGCGATGTCCGGCGTGCTGTCGCTGACCCGCCGCTTCCGCACGCACCGCGGCTGACCGAGCCGCCGAGCCGGCCGGGCCGGGGCGACCGCCGTCCACCCCATGGACTGGCGGATCACCCGGCCCGGTCGCCTGCGCGCCCGCCCCCAGGGCATGTCCGGTGAAGCCGCAGCAGTGCGGTCATCATGGTTTGGTATGCGCGCTCGGCATGGCGGGTGGCGCTACCGCGTCGTCACGCGAGCCGGTCGATGACGGCGTCGGCGGGGTGGTCGCATCGGAGACGGATGGCCGCCGCCCAGCCCGCTCGCACACAGCGGCGGTGCCACGGAGCCGCGCAGTCGGCTGCGGTTGATCTCGAGTGTGAGCGGGTCGGCAATCGGGGGCGGTCGCCTCCCCGCTGCGGCCCCGCGCCATCGCCGCCGCTATCGGCGGCCGATCAACAGGCCGGGCCCGCCGCGGAGGCGGGCGGCGGCCGCCCGCCTCCGGCCATCGTCGGCAGCGCAACGCGGACGAACGCCGTCTCAACCGGCCCGAAGTGAGGCGCGGCACCGCCACCCGCCACACCAGGCCCGCCCCGTCACCACCGGGCCGCAGGCCCCTGGCCTCCGCGCCGCTCCGGATCCACCATGATCCCCCGGACAGGGCTCAGGGAGTGTCCGGCGGATCCGCAGCAGTGCGGTGACGTCCTCGTCGTCTACGGCTGGGACGCGGCGGCGCTACGGCCGACCCAAGGGCTGAGCACCCCGCACACCGTGTCCGCCGGGGCGGTCAGGGCCAGGCCGCGCAGCGCCTGCGTCGTGCCGAAGCGTTGGTGCAGCCCTTCGGCCTCGCCCTTCTCGGTCCTGTCGATCAGGCCGAATACCGAGATTCACCGGTCCTGGTCCCGTCCCCGCCTCGGCCACCTGACGTCCCGGTCGGCGGGGATGCTCGCCGCCGTCGGAGCGGGTACCCGGCCGCGCATCGGGCGTGCGAGCGGATGCGGTGAGTGCGGCAGCCCCCCGTGGGCGCTGCTCTGGCGCGCCGTCGCCTGCCTGGCCGCAGGCAGGTCGGCATGCTCCAGTACCGGCCGCACCGCGTCTTCGCCTCCGACGGCCAGCTCTTCTGGGACCTGCCGAACGGATGGCGCCGCGTCAATGTGGTGTTCGGCTTCTTCCGGGCCCCGTTCGGCGGTCGTGGCAGCCGGGTCGTCCGCTGCCTGCGCGGCTCCGTGGCACCGCCGGTGGGAGCGGGCCGGGGCGGCGGCCGCCCGCCCGTCTGCGATGCGACCGTCCCGCCGATGCCGCAACGTCGCCGACCGGTTCGAGTGACGCACCCGCCACGGCCGAGCGCGCACTACCGGGCCGTGATCACCGCAGTGCTGCGGCTTCACCATGATCCCCCCGGGACACGTCCCCGAGCGGCTGCTGCATGGGGCACGACGGACGGGGCCACCGGTCGGGGCGGTACAGGGCGCTTCCGTGGCAGAGGTCACCGTGCGTTCCGTTGAAGGAAGGGGTCGAGGGACGCGGGGCCGTGGCTGTTCTGCGTGGTCGGGACGCGTGGAGGCGCTGATCGCTGTAACTGTGTGGGTGGGGCCTGACGGCGCTGTGTGGTGGCGGGGGTGGGGGAAGTGTGGCTGAAAGGCTAGGTCGGGTGGTTTTGGAAGATTGGAAAGGTCAAGAAGGGGGCAAAAAGGCGTATGCGACAGCAGGCTGCCGCAGGGAAATATGCAGGCTTGTGTCCGTATCGGAGGTGCGGGGACGGCCCCTGGCCGAATGTGGTTACCGGACGTTAGGGATCCCGCACGTCGTGCTACCCTCCGGCGGGACAGGGGGCGGGGTGACGTCAGAACGTACGGGTCTGACGGATGATCTTCCGACGTAGTTGGATTCGGCGGCTTCCGTCTGGGTAGAGGCGCAAACGGTCGAGTTCCCAGCCGCCGTACTCCGCGTGCTCGGTCATGATCTGCCGGGCGACGTCACGTGTGGTGCCGCGCGGCAGCTGCAGAACGAGGTAGGTGTACTCCACCATTGCCACCATTATGACCCGGTGAACGGCGGGAGAACAGACGCCGCCGCGGACCGTCGCGAAGGGCGTGTGTCCCGGCTTGCGCCCCGACGTGTCATCCTGTCGGAGGTTTGCCACGGCGGGGACCCACGGGCATGAACCTCGGGTCGTGCAACGTTGTAGGTACCCGGGTTAACGAGACCAGACAGCGAGGTTGGAGCGACTGTGCCAGCCAAGAACGGCACTGCGAAGCGTGGTCAGGGCGGGGGGAGCGGTACCCGTCTGGTGATCGTCGAGTCGCCGGCGAAGGCGAAGACGATCGCCGGGTACCTCGGCCGTGGCTACGTCGTGGAGTCCAGTATCGGCCACATCCGGGATCTTCCCGGAAGCGCCTCCGAGGTGCCGCCGGAGTACAAGGACAAGCCGTGGGCCAAGCTCGGCGTGGACGTCGAGAGCGACTTCCGCCCGCTGTATGTGGTCAACTCCGACAAGAAGCAGCAGGTCGCCAAGCTCAAGAAGCTGCTGAAGGAGGCCGACGAGCTCTTCCTGGCCACCGACGAGGACCGCGAGGGGGAGGCCATCGCCTGGCACCTGCAGGAGGTCCTCAAGCCCAAGGTGCCGGTGCACCGGATGGTCTTCAACGAGATCACCGCCGAGGCGATCCGCCGCGCCGCCGCCAACCCGCGCAGCCTCGACCTGCGGCTGGTGGACGCGCAGGAGACCCGGCGCATCCTGGACCGGCTGTACGGCTACGAGGTCAGCCCGGTGCTGTGGGTGAAGGTCAAGCAGGGCCTGTCGGCCGGGCGGGTGCAGTCCGTGGCGACCCGGCTGGTGGTCGAGCGGGAGCGGGAGCGCATCGCGTTCGTCCCGGCCCACTACTGGGACATCACCGGCGAGTTCGACACCGGCCGGGACGAGGAGCCGCGCCGGTTCAAGGCCGGGATCATCTCCGTGGACGGCAAGCGCGTGGCGCAGGGCCGCGACTTCGCCGCCGACGGCACCCTGAAGACCAAGGGCGTGCTGCACCTGGACGAGGAGGCGGCGCGCGGCCTGGCCGAGCGGCTGGCGGGCCGTCCCTACCAGGTCACGTCGGTCGAGCAGAAGCCGTACACGCGCAAGCCGTACCCGCCGTTCCGCACCACCACGCTGCAGCAGGAGGCCAGCCGCAAGCTGGGATTCTCCGCCAAGTACACGATGTCGGTGGCGCAGAAGCTGTACGAGAACGGCTACATCACCTACATGCGGACCGACTCGATCACGCTGTCGGAGACCGCGATCACGGCGGCGCGGCGGCAGGCGGCCACGCTGTTCGGCAGCCAGTACGTGCCCGACAAGCCGCGCGTCTACAGCAGCAAGGTCAAGAACGCCCAGGAGGCGCACGAGGCGATCCGGCCGGCGGGGGACGTGTTCCGCACCCCGGCCGAGACGGGCCTGACCGGCGACCAGTTCCGGCTGTACGAGCTGATCTGGAAGCGCACGATCGCGTCCCAGATGAAGGACGCGCAGGGCCAGTCCGTGTCGGTGCGGGTCACGGGCGTGTCCTCGGCGGGCGAGACGGCCGAGTTCGGCGCGACCGGCAAGACGATCACGTTCCACGGGTTCCTGAAGGCGTATGTGGAGAGCGCCGACGACCCGTCCACCGACCGCGACGACCAGGAGCGGCGGCTGCCGACGCTGGAGCGGGGCGACGCGCTGTCGGCGCGTTCGGTCGCCGCCGAGGGGCACTCGACGCGCCCGCCCGCCCGCTACACCGAGGCCAGCCTGGTCAAGGAGCTGGAGGACCGGGAGATCGGGCGGCCGTCCACCTACGCCTCGATCATCGGGACGATCCTGGACCGCGGCTACGTGTTCAAGAAGGGCACGGCGCTGGTGCCGTCGTTCCTGGCGTTCGCCGTGGTCAACCTGCTGGAGCGGCACTTCGGCAACCTGGTCGACTACGACTTCACCGCGCACATGGAGGACGGCCTCGACGAGATCGCCCGGGGCGAGGCCGAGCGGGTGCGCTGGCTGAGCCGCTTCTACAAGGGCGAGAACGGCGACCAGGGCCTCAAGTCGCTGGTCGAGCACATCGACGACATCGACGCCAAGGGCATCAGCTCGTTCCCGATCAAGGGCAGCGACATCGTGGTGCGGGTCGGCCGGTACGGGCCGTACCTGGACCGCGACGGCGAGCGCGTCAACATCCCCGAGGACATGGCGCCCGACGAGCTGACCGCCGAGAAGGCCGAGGAGCTGTTCGCCCAGCCCAGCAGCGACCGCGAGCTGGGGGTGGACCCGGAGACGGGGCACACGATCGTCGCCAAGAGCGGGCGGTACGGGCCGTACGTCACCGAGGTGCTGCCGGAGGAGCCGGCCCCGGCCGAGGGCGAGAAGAAGAAGCGCACCAAGAAGTCCGACGCGCCCAAGCCGCGCACCGCGTCGCTGTTCCGGTCGATGAGCCTGGACACGATCACGCTGGAGGACGCGCTGCGGCTGCTGTCGCTGCCGCGGGTGGTGGGCGAGCTGGACGGTGAGACGGTCACCGCGCAGAACGGCCGGTACGGCCCGTACCTGCGCAAGGGCTCCGAGAGCCGGTCGCTCGGCTCGGAGGAGGAGCTGTTCACCGTCACGCTGGAGCAGGCCAAGGAGCTGTTCGCCCAGCCCAAGCAGCGCGGCAGGGGCCGCGCCGCGGCGTCCGCCGAGCCGCTGCGCGAGCTGGGCGAGGACCCGGGCAGCGGCAAGAAGGTCGTGGTGAAGAAGGGCCGGTACGGGCCGTACGTCACCGACGGCGAGACCAACGCGAGCCTGCGGCAGGGCGACGACCCGCAGTCGATCACGATCCAGCGGGCGGCGGAGCTGCTGGCCGAGCGCCGCGAGAAGGTCGCCGCGTCCGGCGGGGCGAAGAAGAAGACGGGCGCCAAGAAGGCGGCGAAGACGACCACCCGGCGCCGCGCGTCCGCCAAGTCCGGCTCCTGAGCGTGGCGGTGCGGGCGCGCGCCGTGGTGTCCGCCGGTGGCCGGGGGGCCGGTGCGGAAAGCGCCTTCGAATCGCTGCCGAGTCGCTGCCGGGAGGTTCCCCCACCGTGATTGCGGCGCCGATACGCTGACCAACATGACCAGAACGGGCGCCCTCCCGCCGCATGCCGCCGAGCCCACCGGTGTGTGGTCGAGCAAGCCGTTCCGCCGGTTGTGGCTCGCCGTGTCGTTGTCCGGCCTCGGCCTGTGGCTGAGCGTTCCGGCGCTGGCCGCGTCGGCCGCCGCCGCGGCCGACGGCGGGCCCGCCGCCCAGGCCCGGTCGGCCGGGCTGGTCCTGGCCGTGATGGCGCTGCCCGCGGTGCTTCTGGCGCCGCTGGCGGGGACGGCCGCGGCGCGGCTGGACGCGCGGGTGCTGCTCACGGCGGCGGACGCGCTGCGGTTCGCGCTGGTGCTGTCGGTGCCGCTGGTGGGGGCCGCGCCGTGGACGGTGGTCGCGGCGTTCCTGGTGGCGCTGCTGGCGCTGCCGTGGACGGCGGTGCCGGACGCGGCCGTCCCGGCGCTGATCGGCGCCGACCGGCAGGATGACGAGCTGCGGGGGCGGGCGCGCCGGGCCGTGCTGCGCGCCGCCTTCGGCGCCGCGCCGGTCGCCGCCGTGCTGTTCACCGTGCTGGCGCTGATCGCACGCGCCGCCGACCTGGCCGACCTTCCGCTGTACGCGACCGCCGTGGTGTTCCTGGGCGCGGCGGCGTCCGTCGCCCTGCTGCGCGACCTGCGCGGGAGCGGGGCGCCGGGCACCGCGCCGTGGCCGCTGCTGCTGGTGGTGGGCGGCGGCGCCGCGCCGCGCGGGCTGTTCCTGGCGGCCGCGGCGGCCGCGCTGACGACCGCCGCGATCGCCGCGGT
The DNA here is from genome assembly GCF_039539665.1 of Actinomadura keratinilytica. Lineage (NCBI taxonomy): Bacteria > Bacillati > Actinomycetota > Actinomycetes > Streptosporangiales > Thermomonosporaceae > Actinomadura > Actinomadura keratinilytica. The sequence continues at coordinate 71,728 of NZ_BAABDO010000010.1, read as the reverse complement.
CGCCGTCGGGCACGCCCGCGAGATGGGCGGCGGCGCCGCCGGGTTCGGCTCGGTCCTCATCGGCCTGACGGTCGGGCTGGCGGCCGGGATCTTCCTGGGGCCGCGCGTGCTGGGCCCGTTCAGCCGCGCCCGGCTGCTCGGCCTGGCGGTGGTGGCCGCCGCGCTGCTGCTGATCGTGGTCGCGCTGGTGCGGGACCTGGTGGTCGTGGTGTTCGTGACCTCGTTCATGAGCGTCGCCGCCGGAATGGCGTGGTCCACCGCCGCCGGCCTGGCCGGGGAGCCGACCGACGAGCAGGCCGCCGCGCCGGCCCGGCTGCGGGCCGTGGCGCTGGTCACCGGGCTGGTGGCGGTCGCGGTGCTCCCGCCGCTGGCCGCGGCGCTGGGCGACAACGCGATCGGGTCCTACGAGCTGGCCGGGACGGGCGCGGCGCTGCTGATCGCCGCCGTCCCCGCCCTGCTGGCCGGGGTGCTGGCCTACCGGCGGCTGGACGACCGGCGCGGCATCCCGCTGCTGCCGGACCTGCTGGCCGCCCTGCGCGGCGAGGTCTACACGCCGCCGAGCCGGGGCGCCGAGCGGGCGGCCGCGCCGCGCAACCGGGGCGTGTTCATCGCCTTCGAGGGCGGCGAGGGCGCGGGCAAGACCACCCAGGCCCGGCTGGCGGCGATCTGGCTGCGCGACCACGGCTACGACGTGGTCACCACGCACGAGCCGGGCGCCACCAAGATCGGCATGCGGCTGCGGGCGATGCTGCTGGACAAGCAGAACACCGGGCTGTCGGCGCGGGCCGAGACGCTGCTGTACGCGGCCGATCGCGCCGACCACGTCGCCAACGTGATCCGGCCGGCGCTGGAGCGCGGCGCGATCGTGGTCAGCGACCGGTACGTCGACTCGTCCCTGGCCTACCAGGGGTACGGGCGCCGCCAGCCGGTCGACGAGATCGCCCGGGTGAACGCGTGGGCGACCGAGGGGCTGGTGCCGGACCTGACCGTCCTGCTGGAGGTGCCGCCGGACACGGGCCTGGGGCGGCTGGCGTCCCCGGCCGACCGGATGGAGTCCGAGCCGCGCGAGTTCCACGAGCGGGTGCGCGAGGGGTTCCGCGCGCTCGCCGACGCCGACCCCGGCCGCTACCTGGTGGTGGACGCGAGCCTGCCGCAGAACGAGATCAGCCGCCTGGTGCAGGACCGCATCCGGGAGATCCTCCCCGACCCCGTTCCGGCGGGCACCGAGGAGATCACCAGCACCTTCCCCGCGATCACCGACATCTGATCTTCTGCTGGGCCGTAGCCTTGACGGGCGAGGAGGGAAGGCGGCGCCTCCTCGGCGCCCTGGAGGTGAGCGGGCAAGCAGGGTTGAGCGAGCCGGAGGGGTGCGGCGTTGCCTGGACTGACGAGCGAGGGACGGGCGAGGAGGGAAGGCGATGCCTCCTCGGCGCCCTGGAAGTGAGCGGGGGAGCAGGGCGTGAGCGTGTGGGATGACCTGGTGGGGCAGGACCCGGTCGTCGCGCAGCTGCGGTCGGCCGTCGAGGCGTCGGCGGCGGGGCGGGCGGCGGGCGACGCGGGCGGCGGCCCGGGCAAGATGGCGCACGCCTGGCTGTTCACTGGGCCGCCGGGGGCGGGCCGTTCCGCCGCGGCGCGGGCGTTCGCCGCGGCCCTGCAGTGCTCGGAGACGCCGCGCGGCTGCGGGCACTGCGCGTCCTGCCACCAGGTGCTGCAGGGCACGCACGCCGACGTGGAGGTGGTGCGTCCGTCCGGGCTGTCGTACGGCGTACGCGAGACCCGTGAGCTGGTGCTGCGCGCCTCGTCCTCGCCCAGCGGCGGACGCTGGCAGATCGTGCTGTTCGAGGACGCCGACCGGGCCACCGAGGCGGCCGCCAACGCCCTGCTGAAGGCGATCGAGGAGCCGCCGCCGCGGACGGTGTGGCTGCTGTGCGCGCCGTCCCCCGAGGACCTGGTGATGACGATCCGGTCGCGGTGCCGTCTGGTCACCCTGCGCACCCCGCCGGTCGCGGCCGTCGCCGACATGCTGGTGCGGCGGGACGGCATCGACCCGGAGACGGCGGAGGCGGCGGCGCGGGCGGCCCAGGGGCACATCGAGCGGGCCCGGCGGCTGGCCACCGACGAGCAGGCCCGGCGGCGCCGGGAGCAGGTGCTGGCCGTGCCGCGCCGGCTGACGTCGGTGGCGCCCGCGGTGGCGGCGGCCGAGGCGCTGGTCAAGGCGGCCGAGGAGGAGGCGAAGGCCACCACCGAGCGGCTGAACGAGAGCGAGACGGCGGCGCTGCGGCAGGCGCTGGGCGAGAGCGCCAAGGGGCGCATGCCGCGCGGCACCGCGGGGGCGCTCAAGGAGCTGGAGGACCGGCAGAAGTCCCGCGCCACCCGGGTCAAGCGGGACGCCCTCGACCGGGCGCTGCTGGACCTGGCGTACTACTACCGGGACGTGCTGGTCCTGCAGCTGGGCGCGGGCGGCGAGCTGGTCAACGCCGACATCGCCGCGGAGCTGCGCACGGCCGCGGCGGAGGGCAGGCCCGAGGACACCATCCGCCGCCTGGACGCGATCATGGAGTGCCGGCGGCGGCTGGACGCCAACGTCAATCCGCAGCTGGCCGTCGAGGCGCTGACCCTGGCCCTGCGCACCGGCTGACCGCGCCTCCCGGACGCGCCCGCGCGATGCGGGCTCCGGGTGCGGCCGGGATAACAGTACATGTCCCGTTTCGTTACTAAGCCGTACCGGACTCTCAACAGGCGCACGCGTAGCTTCTCCTGGCCATCAACTGCCTACCGGGGCCAAGAACCCCATTCGCCAGGAGGTTGCCTTGCGGCGCGTCGTGATCACCGCCGCCTGCGCCGTCGTCACATCGACGGCGCTCGCGCTGCCAGCGTCGGCGGTACCGGCCCAACCCGAGACCCAGGGGAAGGCGTCGGAATACGTCGTCCTTTACAAGGAGGGGGTCTCCCTCAGCAAGGCCCGCGCCGCCGTGGAGGCGGCCGGAGGCACGATCGTCAGTGAGAACGCCGACGTCGGACTGGCCACCGTCCGCACCACCAACGCCGGCTTCGCCGCCGCGGCCGCCCGGCAGGGCGCTCTGGAGGGCGCCGCCTCCAACCGCGTGATCGGGCACGCCCCCAAGGTCGCCAAGGCCGCCAAGCGGTTCGCCGTGGAGCAGGAGGGGCGCGGCCAGACCAGCGGCACGACCGCCGTCAAGCGCGCCAAGAAGGGCGAGCCGCTGGCGGACCTGCAGTGGGACATGAAGCAGATCCGCGCCACGGCCGACGGCTCGTACAAGACCGAGCCGGGCGACCGGGGCGTGCTCGTCGGCGTCATCGACACCGGCATCGACGGGAACCACCCCGACATCAAGCCCAACTTCAACCGGGCGCTCAGCCGCAACTTCACCGTCGACATCCCCACCGACGCCAACGGCGAGGAGGTCGACGGGCCGTGCGAGGACGAGCCGGACAAGTCCTGCAACGATCCGGCCGACGTGGACGAGAACGAGCACGGCACGCACGTGGCGTCCACCATCGCCTCGCCGCGCAACGGCCTGGGCATGGCGGGCGTCGCGCCGAACGTGCAGCTGGTCAACCTGCGCGCGGGGCAGGACTCGGGCTACTTCTTCCTGCAGCCGACGGTCGACGCGCTGACCTACGCCGGCAAGAACGGCATCGACGTGGTCAACATGAGCTTCTACGTCGACCCGTGGCTGTTCTACTGCCCGTCGAACCCGGCCGACTCGCCTGAGGACCAGGCCGAGCAGCGCACCGTCATCAAGGCGGTCAACCGGGCGCTGAACTTCGCGCACCGGCACGGCGTCACGCTGGTCGCCGCCGCGGGCAACGAGGCGATCGACTACACCAAGACCAACGTCGACACCAGCAGCCCGAACTTCGCGTCCGAGCCCGGCGAGCAGCCCTACGAGCGGACGATCCCGCCGAGCTGCCTGTCGCTGCCGGGCGAGGGCGACCACGTCATCCCCGTCTCCTCGACCGGGATCAGCAAGCGCAAGGCGTACTACTCCAGCTTCGGCAACGGCTACGTCCAGGTGGCCGCGCCGGGCGGCGACAAGTACGACACGGCCGACGGCAAGCTCGACGACAAGGCGGGCATCTGGGCCGCCTACCCCGAGTCCATCGCGCGCGAGCGCGGCGAGCTCAACGCCGACGGCACGCCCAACACCCCGCGGGTGATCCGCGACTGCAAGGGCGGCACCTGCGCCTACTACCAGTCGATCCAGGGCACCTCGATGGCCTCGCCGCACGTGGCCGGGGTCGCCGCGCTGATCGTCAGCAAGTACGGCAAGCGGGACCGCGTCCACGGCGGCCTGACCATGGCCCCGGACGCCGTGCGGTCCGTCCTGACCGGCACCGCGACCGAGACCGCCTGCCCGGCGGGCGGGTCGTACACCTACACCCGGTACGTGAAGCAGGCCGACGGCTCGTACCAGAAGGTCGTCGCCACGCACACGTGCGAGGGCGGCAAGAGCCGCAACGGCTTCTACGGGTACGGCATCGTCGACGCCAAGCGCGCCGTCACGCGCTGACCCGGGCCGAGTGAACGTGGCCCCCGGCGGGGCGTCCCGCCGGGGGCCACGCTGCCGGCTGCTAGTTGCAGTGGGTCAGCCAGGGGCTGCTGTCGATGTGGCGCTTGGCGCCCCGGTAGTAGATGTCCCCGGCCGCGTGGACGCATCGGCCCGCCCCCCGCACCGTGACGGGGCCGGCGTAGGAGGCGTAGACGCCGTCGTCGGCCTTCGGGGAGCCGGCGACGGGGGTGCACGTGGTGCCGCGCCGTTCACGGCACGCCGCGAGCCAGACGGCCGTGCGCAGCCGCACGCCGCGGGTCGGGCCGGCGTGGTCCATGCGCGCGCAGTTGGTCTTCCTGCTGCCGTCCCAGTAGAGCACCAGCTCGCCGATCTTGGTGTTGGCGAGGCGCAGCGGCCACCGGTGGATGAGGCGGCCGGTACAGTTCGCGGCGGCCTGGGCGGCGGGCGGTGCGGCCGCGGCGGGTGCCTGCCCGGCGGTCGCGGCGGTCGTCCCGGCCGCCGCGGTGGACGCCGTGGAGGCCGTGGACGGCTGGGCGAGCCCCAGGCCCAGCGCCGTGACGATCGTCAGGCCGAGCGCCATCTTGGTCTTCTGCATGGTTACCTCCCGTGAGAGACCCTGCACGTCACCATAGGTCACTGTCCAGATGCGCAGAGTAATATTCGCGGGGGCGGAGGTGGGCGAGCGCGTGGAGGGGGAGGCGGGGCGGTCGGGCAGGATGGGGGGCATGTCCTACCGCGTCACGTTCGTCTGCACGGGGAACATCTGCCGTTCGCCCATGGCCGAGTGGGTGTTCCGGCACCACGTCGAGGAGGAGGGCCTCGACGTCGAGGTCGACAGCTCGGGCACCGGCCCGTGGCATGTGGGAGAGGACGCCGACCCCCGCACGGTGCGCGCGCTGCGGCGGGCCGGGTACCGGTCGGCGCACGTCGCGCGGCAGTTCGAGCCGGAGTGGTTCGACAGGTACGACCTGATCCTCGCGCTGGACGAGGGGCATCTGCGGGACCTGCGGGCCATGGCCCCCGACGACGCGGCGCGCGGGCGGGTCAGGCTGCTGCGCGAGTTCGACCCCGACGCCGGGGACGACCTGGACGTGCCCGACCCCTACTACGGCGGACAGGACGACTTCGAGCGCGTGCTGAAGCTCGTCGAGGCCGCGATGCCCGGACTGCTGGACCACGTGCGCGCCGAGCTGTCCCTCGCCCGGGAGGCGTGACCGTGGCGGCGCCGCGCGAGCACGTCGCCGGCCTGCTCGGCGTGCGCGTGGAGCACGTCGGCGACCTCGGCACGAGCCACTCGTGGACGCTGCACCGCATGTCGCTGGCCGACGGCCGCGAGGTGTTCGTCAAGGCCGCGGCCGCGGACGGCGGGTTCTTCGCGGCCGAGGCGGCGGGGCTGCGCTGGCTGGCCGAGGCGGGCCCGCACGCGCCCGTCCCGGAGGTGCTGGCCGCCGACGAGCGCACGCTCGTCCTGCCGTGGCTGCCCGCCGAGCCGCCCGCGCCGCGGGCCGCCGAGCGTTTCGGACGCGACCTGGCCGCCCTGCACACCGCGTCCGCGCCGACGGCCTACGGGGCGCCCTGGGACGGCTACATCGCCGACCTGCCGCTGGACAACACCCTCGACGGCGGCGGCTGGCCGCGCTGGTACGCCGAGCGGCGCCTGGCGCCGTTCCTGCGCCGGGCCCGTCCGCACCTGTCGGCCTCCGACGTGCGGCTCGTGGAACGGGTCATCGACCGGATCGAGGAACTGGCCGGGCCGCCGGAGCCGCCGAGCCGCCTCCACGGCGACCTGTGGTCCGGCAACGTGCTGTGGACGGGCGGCCGCGCCCTGGTGATCGACCCGGCCGCGCACGGCGGCCACCGCGAGACCGACCTGGCCATGCTCGCGCTGTTCGGCGCCCCGCATCTGGAGCGCGTCCTGGCGGCCTACGACGAGGCGGCGCCGCTCGCCGACGGGTGGCGGCGGCGGGTCGCGCTGCACCAGCTGCATCCGCTGCTCGTCCACGTCGCCTTGTTCGGCGCCTCCTACCGGGCGCGGACGGTCGAAGCCGCCCGCGCCGCGTTGGCCGCGGCGTCCTGACCGGATGCGGCGTTCCCCGCGGAGATCGGAAGACTTACGCTGCTGGACGGTGCGGGGCCGCGCGGGGGGACGCGGGGCGGCGTACCCGGCCGGAACGCGCCCGGCGATACGGCCGACATGCCGGACTCGTTAGCGTCTTCCGAGTAACTCCGCAATCATGGCATTCCGTATGCGGCAGATGAGATAGAAACGACGGGTCCGTTAATCCCCGGGAACGCGGAGAGGTGGCTGGGCTTCCCCGATGGACGGCAAGCACAAGCAGGCGGGTGCCGGACCCCGGGTGCGCGGCGTCTGGCGGAGCATGGTGCCGGTCGGTGTCGCCACGATGATCGCCTTCGGGATCGCCGGCTTCGTCGACCTGGTGCACGCGCACCAGAACGCCGACGACGGGGAGCGCGCCGCCAAGCCGGCCGCCGAGCGCCAGAGCACCGAGCCGCGCCGCTTCGTGGGGGTGCAGCGCGACGGCACCGCGCTGGTGGTGCGGGACCTGCGCACCGGAGGCACGGTCGGGGTGCCCGTGGCGGCGCCGCCCGGACGGCGGTTCCAGCGGATCGCGTCGAGCGGCGAGGGGGAGTACGTCGTCGCCTCGTACGCCTCGCGCAGGATCACCTTCCAGCGGCTCGCCCTGGACAAGGAAGGCCGTCCCGAGGGGCTCGCGGACATCCCGCGCGCGGTCGTGCCCGGGGTGTCGGCCGCGTGGTCGGAGATGGCGGTGCACCCGGACGGCGACCGCATCGCCTACGTCACCTACCAGGGCATGACGCCCCAGGTGCAGGTCGTGTCCGCCAAGACGGGGCAGCGCAAGATGTGGCGGACGTCCTCGCCCGCGCGCGTGGCGAGCCTGTCGTGGGCGGGCGACACCCTGAACTTCCTGTACACCCCGGCGCGCCCGGGCGCCACGAAGGCCGCCGCGCAGATGCGCGCCCTGAACACCGCGGGCCGGTCCGGGGATCTGCGCGCCAGCACACCGGTGCTGAAGCTGCCCTCCGGTACGGGGGCCGCGCTGAGCAGCCGCGACGGCCGCACGGTCGTGGCGGGCCTCACCGCCCGCGGGCAGCTGTCGCTGCAGACGTACACGGTCCAGAACAGGCAGCCCGGCAAGGTGCTGTGGAAGCAGAGCGGGGCGACGTCCCGCCTCGTGCGGATCGTCCGCGACCACACCGGCAAGCACCTGCTGGCCTTCGGCGCCGACGGACGGCTCTACGCCGACGGCGCGCCGCCCCTGCGGGGCGCCGACCTCATCGACGTCGCCTGGTGATCGGTGATGACGCGGTGATGCGGTCGTCCGGAACACCGGCGGCGCGCTGACGCGGACGGCGGGGCGACCGCACGGTCGCCCCGCCAATCCGTCCATACCGGGGAAAGCCCGGACCACGTAGTGTTGGTCCCACGGAACCGGGCGAACGGAGCAGACCGTGGGCATGGTGATGGCCGTCAGCTTCACCCGTTACGGACGGCTCTATTACCTCGACCCCGGCCCGCACTCTCCCAAGGTCGGCGACAAGGTGCTCGTCCCGACCGACGCGGGCCCCGAGGTCGCCGAGTGCGTGTGGGCGCCGCAGTGGGTGTCCGAGGACATCGAGGGGCTGCCGGTGTGCGCCGGTCTCGCCACCGACGAGCACCTGGCCCGCGACGAGGCCAACCGCCGCCGCCGCGCCGAAGGCCGTGCGATCGCCAAGCGGCTGATCCGCAAGCACGGGCTGCCCATGAAGGTGATCGGCGTCGACTACCTGGACGCCGACAACATCTTCAAGATCTACTTCTCGGCGCCGCACCGGGTGGACTTCCGCGCCCTGGTGCGCGACCTGGCCCGCAACATCCGCGCCCGGGTGGAGCTGCGGCAGGTGGGCCCCCGCGACGAGGCCCGGCTGCAGGGCGGCATCGGGCCGTGCGGCCGCGACCTGTGCTGCGCCACGTTCCTCAAGGACTTCGAGCCGGTGTCGGTCCGCATGGCCAAGGACCAGGACCTGCCCGTCAACCCGCTGCGCATCGCGGGGGCGTGCGGGCGCCTGATGTGCTGCCTGAAGTACGAGCACCCGCTGTACGTGCAGGCGCACCAGCGGATGCCCCGGCTCGGCGAACGCGTCGACACGCCCGAGGGCCCCGGCCAGGTGGTGGGACGCAATGTGCCGTCCGACACCGTGACCGTCCGCCTCAACGGCGGCGGCCGCTGCTCGTGCCCGTCCGCCTCCGTCTGCTCCCCGCGGCGCCAGTACGACGCCGCCTACGGCACTCCGCCCGGCGACGCGGCCGCGGACTGACGGCGTCAGAACACGGCGTCAGAACTTGGTCTTCGGCCTCTCCTGCCGGACGCCGTCGACGAACACGTCCACCTTCTCGTCGTAGAAGCAGACGAGCCCGGCGATCTTCTGGCTCTCCGGCAGCGGGCGGCGGTACGACCAGGCCAGATCCTTGTGCACCCGGTCGCCGACGCGCACCGACCAGTACTCGGCCTCCCCCTTGTACGGGCAGCCGGTGACGGTGTCGGACGGTTCGAGCAGGTCCATGCGCACGTGCGTCTTCGGCAGGTAGTAGCGGACGGGCAGCCCGGTCTCGAACAACAGGTGCGGGCTGCCCGACTCGGCCACGGTCACCCCGTCCACCTCGATGCGCACGTGCCGCGAGCTCGCCAGCACGTCGATGCGGTGGTACGGGTCGCGCGGGTGGACGAAGACCTGCTCGTCCTCCTCGAACCAGGCGTCCATCGCGTCCCAGTCGAGCCGGACCAGGTCGCGCAGCTCCTCGATGGGCGACTGCTCGTAGCGCAGCGCCGCCCCCGGAGCCTGCGCCCCGTCGGCCTTCACGGTAAACGCCGTCGCGTCCCCCCGGCTCGGCGAGTGCCTGCCGGGCCCGTCGGGCACCAGCTCCGCCCGCACGTCCTCCAACGGGATGTAGTAGGTCGGGTAGTAGGGGCTCTCCCAGACGAGCACCGGCCGCACTGTGTCGGCGACGACCTGCCCCCCGAGATAGGCCCTGACGCGCTTGGCCGACCGCTCGACGCGGATACGGCTCCTGCTGCTGCTCATGTATCGCGGCAACAGGCGCCGTCCCACCGCTATTTCCGGACGGGGGGCCTTTCAGGGACAACCTTTGCCTGAGGGGCGCCCTTCCTACGGGGAAGGGCCGCGACCGGCACCAGCGCCACGGCCACGATGGCCGGCGCCCACCACAGGGCGTGCGTGAACGCGTCGGTGAGCAGCACGGGCGCGTCCGGCAGGCGGGACGCCCGGGCGGCGACCTCCTCCAGCGTTCCGCGCGCCCCGGGGATCTCGTCCTGCAGGGACATCTGCAGGATCACCGTCAGCGCGGCCATGCCGAACGCGCTGCCGACGCGCACCAGGATGTTCGCGGCCGTCGTCGCCGCCGGGACGGACGCCCGCGGCAGCCCCTGGTAGGCGGCCGCCATCAGCGGCGGGGTGATGGCGCCGTGCCCGATGCCGACCACCAGAACCGCCGCCATGATCGGCAGCTCGCCCGTGCCCGGCTCGGCCATGGTCAGGCCCAGCATCCCGCACAGCGCCACCAGCATCCCGCCCGCCGCAGGCCACCGGGCGCCGTACCGGTCGGCCAGCCGTCCCGCCACCGGCATCGTGACCATCGCGCCCAGCCCGAGCGGGGCCAGCAGCAGACCGGCCCGCACCGGCGTCTCCTGCCGTGCCACCTGTGCGAGCAGCGGGATCAGCACCATCAGCCCGAACACCGCGCCGCTGTAGAGGAACAGCCCGCCGGTGGCCGCGGTGAACGCGCGGGAGCGCAGCGGCCGCAGGTCGACCAGCGCGCCGTCGCCCTTGCGCAGGGCATGTGCGGCGAACGCGGCGACCAGCACGGCGCCGCCTCCGGCGAAGACGAGCGACCTGGTCGGCCCCGCCCCGTCACCGGCCTCCGACAGCCCGTACACCAGCAGCGCCAGGCCGGGCGACAGCAGCGCCAGGCCCGGCACGTCCAGCCGGGCGCTCGGGTCGCGTTCGGTGTCGCGGGGCAGCATCCGCAGCGCCGCCACCAGCGCCACCGCGCAGAACGGGATGTTGACGTAGAACATCCAGCGCCACGACAGGTGGTCGACGATCAGCCCGCCCAGCACCGGCCCCAGCACGGGCGCGAGCATCGCGGGCACCGACACGATCGCCATCACCCGTCCCATGCGGTCCGGCCCCGCCGCCCGGGCGAGCATCATCTGGCCGACCGGCATCAGCATTCCGCCGCCGACGCCCTGCACCACCCGGAAGGCGACCAGCGCGGGCACCGACCAGGCCAGCCCGCACAGCAGCGACCCGCCGATGAACAGCGCCAGCGACACCAGCCACATGGTGCGCTGGCCGAACCGGCGCACCGACCATCCGGTCAGCGGGATCGCCATGGACAGCGCCAGCGTGTACCCGGTGAGCACCCACTGGACGGCCGACAGCGAGGCGTCGAAGTCGGTGCCCAGGGCGGTGACGGCGACGTTGACGATCGTGGTGTCCAGCACCGTCATGATCGCCCCGAGCAGCACGACGACCGCCAGCCGCCGCAACCGGGCGTCGATGGTGGACATGTGCACAGCCCTCCTTTCCGTACGGTGTATCGGCAGAGACGATACATCGTACGGTTATGTCCGTACACCGTATCGGTCTGCCGGTACGGCGTACCGCTAGGATCGGGGCGTGCCCGGAACCGCCAGAGACCGCAGCTCGCCCTCCGCACCCGTCTGGGCGCGGCAGCGCGGCGGGCGCCGGCCCCGGCTGACCCGGGAGGCGATCGTGGCCGCCGCGATCGAGATCGCCGACGCCGAGGGCCTGGAGGCGGTGTCCATCCGCCGCGTCGCCGCCGCGCTCGGCGTGCGCCCGATGAGCCTCTACACGCACATCGAGCGCAAGGAGGACCTGTTCGACCTCATGTCCGACGAGGTCAACCGGGAAATGATCATCGAGGGCGAGCTGCCGTCCCACTGGCGCGAGGCGATCACGCTGATCGCCCGGCGCGAGCACGAGGTCATCCTGCGCCACCCCTGGGTGATCGACCTGGTGGCCCGCCACCCCCGCGTCGGGCCCAACGGGCTGCGGCACGGCGAGCAGAACCTGTGCGCCCTGTCCGGCCTGGACGTCGACCTCGCCACCGCCGCCCGCATCGTCACGGCCGTCGACCACTACATGACCGGCTACGTCATCCGCGAACGGCTGCTGCGCGACCAGCGGCCCGACCACCTCGCCGAGCCCTACATCCAGCAGATGATCAACGAGGGCGACTTCCCGCACCTGCGCCGCGCCATGCGCGAGGGCGTTCCCCAGCAGGAGTCCTTCGAGGAGGGGCTGCGCTGGCTGCTGGACGGCATCGAACGCTCCCTCGGCCGCGGCTGACCGCGGTGCGCCTTGCCCGGGTTCGACGGCTTCCGCCTCGACCGCGCCGGACCGGATGCCGCCCCGATCGGCGCCGCCTGGGCCAAGCCCGCCGCCCGACCACGTAGCGTGGGTGGCGCACGCCGGGCCGCGACGACGAGACGGGGGACCCAGTGAGGCTCATCGCCACCGCCATCGTGCTCAGTCTGGCCATGGTCGCCGGATGCGACTCCCAACCCGAGCAGACCTCCCGGCAGCGCCCGCCCGCCGGCGCCGCGGCGGGCATGGACACCTACTACAAGCAGCGGCTCAACTGGTCCGACTGCGGCGACGGCTTCCAGTGCGCCACCGCCGAGGTCCCCCTCGACTACGCCAGACCCGGCGGCGACCGGCTGCGGCTCTCCCTCACCCGGCTGCCCGCCGAGGACGGCTCCCGCCGCGTCGGATCGCTGTTCACCAACCCCGGCGGCCCCGGCGGCTCGGGCGTCCAGTTCGTCCGCCAGGCCGCCCGAACCTTCGGCGCCGACGTGCGCAAACGCTTCGACATCATCGGCTTCGACCCCCGCGGCGTCGGCTCCAGCTCCCCCCTCCGCTGCCTGACCGGCCCGCAGCTGGACGCCTTCTACGCCGCCGACACCACCCCCGACGACCCGAAGGAGGTCGACGCCCTGGCGGCCGAGGGCCGCAAGTTCGCCGACACCTGCCGCACCAAGGCCGCCAAGCTCCTGCCGTACGTCGGCACCGCCAACGCCGCCCGCGACATGGACGTCCTGCGCGCCGCGGTCGGCGACGACAAGCTCACCTACTACGGCGCCTCCTACGGCACCTACCTCGGCGCGTCCTACGCCGACCAGTTCCCCGGCAAGGTCCGCGCCCTCGTCCTGGACGGCGCCGTCGACCCCAAGCTCTCGTCCACCGAGACCCTCATCGAGCAGGCCAAGGGCTTCGAGACCGCCCTGCGCGCGTTCGCCGCCGACTGCGCCGAGCGCCCCGACTGCCCCCTCGGCACCGACCCCGACGCCGCCCTGGACCGGCTCACCGACCTGCAGAGACGAGCCGACGCCGAACCCCTGGCCAACACCCGCGACTCCCGCCCGGTCACCGAGTCCTGGGCGGCCATGGGCGTGGCGACCGCGCTGTACGCCAAGGAGTACTGGCCCATCCTGCGCCAGGCCCTCACCCAGGCGATCCGGAAGAACGACGGCACCCTGCTGATCGCGCTGGCCGACCAGATGGTCGAACGCGAGCGGAACGGCACCTACAGCAACCAGACCGACGCCAACATGGCCGTCAACTGCGTCGACAAGCCCAACCCGCCCGACCTCGCCACCTACCGCAAGGCGGTGGACGAGGCCGAGAAGGCCGCCCCCCGCTTCGGCGAGTTCGTCGTCTGGGGCGGCCTGCCCTGCGTCTACTGGCCCGCCCAGACCAAGCAGCAGCCCCGGCCGCTGACCGCCAAGGGCGCCGCCCCCATCCTGGTGATCGGCACCCTCCGCGACCCCGCCACCCCCTACTCGTGGGCGAAGAACCTCGCGGGCGAGCTGTCCTCCGGCGTCCTGCTGACCCTCGACGGCGACGGGCACACCGCCTACCTCCAGGGCAACGCCTGCATAACCGCCGCGACCGACCGCTACCTCCTCACGGCGCAGCCTCCCAAGGACGGCACCGTCTGCCGCTGAAAACCGATGCACGCATCGCCCCCAGAAACCGGTAGACTCCGGTACGGCACGCCGCCTTAGCTCAGTCGGCAGAGCGGCTCACTCGTAATGAGCAGGTCGTCGGTTCGATTCCGACAGGCGGCTCCGCGTGCGACCAGGGCGTCCGTCCCCACGGGGCGGGCGCCCTGGTCGTTCTGGTCGCGGTTCGGCCCACCGGGACCCCGGAGCGCCCGCCCGATCCGAGCCATCCCGTCCTCCGCCATCGGCGGAGCGACATGCGTGTGCCGTTGCGTCTCCTGGATGTCGGAGTACCCCAAGATTCTCGGCACGGTGCGGGCGTGCGTGCCCTGCTCGATCAATGCGGCTGCTGTGACCGCGCGGACGTCTCAGGCGGGTGTGTCCGTTCATGGCGGCGCTGCGTCTAAGGTGCGCCGGGACATTGAGTGTCCTGCATCCGACACGGCGCGATCATGCAGGAGGGGCGGCGGACGTCTGTGGACGTGGTGCGGTTGGCGGCCGAGGTGACGCCGTATGTGACGGCGGCTGCGGGTGCTTATGGGGCTGGGGTGCTGACGCGTGTGGGAGACCGGGCGAGTGAGGCGACGGCCGATGCCGCGGTCGGGTGGGGGCGGCGGCTGGCCCAGCGGATCTTCGGTGTCCGCGCCCGAGAGGACGAGGCCGCCGGCGGCGAGGATGATGAGGTGGTGGACGGTGAGGTGGTGCCGGAGGCGCTGGCGGATGTGATCGACGACCCGGATGATGCGGACAATCAGGCGGCGTTGCGCAAGGCGATCCGCAAGGCGCTGGCCGCCGATGCGCAACTGGCCGGGGAGGTGGCGGAGCTGCTGGCGCAGGCGCAGCGGTCGGGGGCGCAGGTGACGTCGTACGGGGACCGGTCGCCGGCGACGGGCGCCAACTACGGCATCATCGCCACGGGCGACAGCAACACCTTCACCCGCTGAACCGCTGATGGCAGACCCGTCCGACCGCGGAGGAAAGCGCGTCAGCTCGTCTCGTGCGGCCCACGTCCAGACTCACGGTGAGCGGTCCCCGGCCATCGGCGTCAATTACGGGACGGTCGTCACCGGCGACAACACCCACCTGGTCCAGGTGCAGGCGGCGGCGTTCCCCGATCCTGCGCAGATGCGTCCGGCGGCGCGGGTGGTGGGGCTGCCGCGTCCGGCGACGCCGGTGTTCGTGGGCCGCCAGGACGCTTTGGAGCAGGTGGAGCGGGCGTTGGCGGTCGCCGATGGGGTGGTGGTGTCGCAGGCGTTCGTCGGGATGGGCGGGGTGGGCAAGTCGGAGCTGGCGTTGCAGTACGCCGAGCGCGCCCGCGACCGCTACCGCCTGGTGTGGTGGATCACCGCCGAGGCGTCCGCGCAGGTCGATGCGGGGCTGGCGGAGTTGGCGCGGCACCTGGTCCCGGACGCGGCGCGGGCGGCCCGGGCCGAGGAGGCCGCGGCGTGGGTGTGCGGGTGGTTGCGGGCGCATCCGGGGTGGCTGCTGGTGCTGGACAACGTCACTCGCCCGTCGGATGTCGCTGGGTTGTTGGGGCGGTTGGAGGGCGGGCATGTGCTGATCACCAGTCGTCGGGACGTGCGCTGGCCCGGCCGCACCGCGACCGTGCGCCTGGACCTGCTGGACCCGGACGCGTCGGTCGAGCTGATCACCGCCGTCACCGGCCGCACCACGTCGGCCGACCGGCGGGCGGCGCTGGGCATCGCCGAGGAGCTGGGGTTCTTGCCGCTGGCGTTGGACCAGGCCGCCGCCTACATCCGCCAATCCGGCATCACCCCGGCCGTCTATCTGGAGCGGCTGCGGCGCCGCCCGGCCCGCTACTACGCCAAGGCGGCCGATGGGGACAAGGCGCAGGCGACGATCGCCCGCCTGTGGGACATCACACTGGAAACCCTGACCCGCGACGCCCCGCACGCGGTGGAGCTGGCTGCGGTCCTCGCCCACTACGCCCCCGACGACATCCCCCGCACCCTGCTGGGCGGCGGCGTCGAAGAGGACGTGGAAGCGGCCGACGAGGCGTTGGGGGTGCTGGCCTCGCACAGCATGGTGGACCGAACCTACCGGACGGTGAGGATGCACCGCCTCACCCAAGCCGCCGTCCTGTCCAAACTCCGCCAAACCGACACGGCCCGCCGAACCGCGCTCGCCTGGCTCCATGCCGCCATGCCCCCCGGCGACCCCATCACCGAGGTGAACGCCTGGCCCCTCTGGCGTTCCCTGACCCCGCATGTCGAGGCGGTCAGCCGCCACTACTCGACCGGCCGACAGCCCCGACGACTCGGCGACGTCCTCAACAAGACCGCCATCTTCCTGATCTCGCAGGGCGAGTACCAGCGCGCCCACACCATGCTCACCACCGCGGTCGCCCTCGTCGAGGCGGCGTTGGGCCCCGACCACCCGGACGTCGCCATCCCGCTGGCCAACCTGGCCAGCACCTACAGCGATCTGGGACGGGCCGCAGAGGCGCTGCCGTTGGAGAAGCGGGTGTTGGCCCTCACCGAAAAGGCGTTGGGGCCTGACCACCCCACCGTCGCAATCTGCCTGGGGAACCTGGCCGACACCTACCGCACTCTCGGGCGAAGCGCTGAGGCGCTACCGCTGTTCGAGCGGGCGTTGGCCATCAATGAGGCGGCATTGGGCTCCGACCATCTTGCCGTCGCAACCAGCTTGGGGAACCTGGCCCGCGCTTACCGCGCTCTGGGACGGGCCGCAGAGGCGCTGCCGTTGGAGGAGCGCGCACTGGCCGTCGCCGAGGCGGCGCTGGGGCCTGACCACCCCGGCGTCGCCGTCGGCCTGAACAACCTGGCCAGCACGTACCGTGCTCTGGGGCGGCCCGCGGAGGCGCTACCGCTGTTCGAGCGGGCGTTGACCATCAATGAGGCGGCATTGGGCCACGACCACCCGGACGTCGCAATCATCTTGGGGAACCTGGCCGACACCTGCCGTGCTCTCGGCCGAGCCGCCGAATCGCTCGACGCGGTCAAGCGGGCCGAACGGATCGCATCGGCTGCTCTCGGGATGGAGCACCCCACGACGCGGGCTCTGCAGCAATACGCTGCCCACCTGAGAACTCTGTTCGGAGCCCCTGACTGAGAGACGGAACGCAAGCACAGCAACAGCGGCAGTTCTCGTTGGCTTGGGGCACGGCCCACGGTGCCCGCCTGAACCGCCCCACCATCATCGGTGTGCCGACGGGCATGAGTTGCCGCATCCCCCAGAGGGAAACCGGCTCGCGTTGGGGGACAAGCGTGTTCGGTGACCTGTGGCGGGTGGACCGAATGCGCGTGTGAGGGCGCCGCCTCCCGGGTGCGGCCCAACCAGTGCGGTGGCGGATGCCGCTTCGGCGTAGGTAGTGGGGCTGCTGCTATTCGGGCTCAGTTGGTGCGGCGTGCCTCAGGCAGGGACAGTGCGCTAGCGCACCAAAGCGGATGGTGGCCGCAGGCCGGTGCGAGGCGGCGGACAGGCTGCCGTGTGCGTGTCGGACGGGGCGGGCGTTTCGCATGCGCCGTGCCTCCCGGAGAACCCCGGGTCCTTCAGTACGTCGGAGGGGCGCTCAGGGCGTTGTGCTCCTTGCCGGTGTTGCCGCACATGCGGCAGGGCTCGTCCACACGCGCCCACGAAAGCTCGCCTTCGGCCGTCTGATGCGGGCGCTCCGGACGCCACCACCCCGACCCGCGGCAGAACCGGCATGCTCGGTCGTCGCTGTCGCACCACTCGCATGGCACGTTCCCACAACGTGCGCGCTTGGTTTTCATCGGCACTTTCCAGTGCCCCGGCAGACGTGGCAGTTCTCCACGCTCGTGCGCCATGTGATCGAACCGTCGTTCTCTTTCTGCGGCCGCTCGTAGGTGACTTCGCCCGATCCGGCACAGTGGCCGCACACCGGGAGATCGTCCTTGTTCTCCACTGAGACCCGTCCCTGGAAGACCGACCGCGACATTGCCGCCCCCAGCATTCCGTACGGACGGAGCCGCGGTCCATGATTCCCGTTGAGGTGCCGCACCCGTGCGAAATGACACGCCGTTGATCGGAACACCGGTCCGTCTCGTCTCTCACAGCGGGTTCTGCGCCGTGTACCTCCGCCGCGGGCTGCCGTCGACCCCGGCGCCAGGTGCATGCGGCATCGCGCAGTGGCATCACCGCCGTACTCGATGGGGCCGCCGGGATGTGTCCGGGCGGCAACGCTTCGTGCCCGCAGAATCCGGCCGCGGCTGATGATCTGTCGCATCGGGTGGTCAGAACGGCGTTCGAGCCGGTTGATGCCGCACTTGACCGGGTGCCGTTGCCGGTAGGGCGGGACTCAGAACGCCGGCGGCCGGCCACCGTTGCCGCCGGGCCGTTCGCGGCGGCCGATCTGGTCGCGGGATCGTCGCGCTGATACTGCGGCGACGCAGGCAGGCCCGGTTGGCGCGAGCGCATACCCGCGCCCGTCGGGTGCGAGGCCGTCCCGGCCTCGTCCGGGGCACCGCGATGTCCTTCTGACACCAGTTGGCGCGTCGGTCGCGAACCGCGTCGCGGGACGTGCGGTCGGCGTCTTCTCCGCATGTCCGAAGGTGTACCGGAGCGCCTGGATGGCGGCTTGACGATGCGGGTTCGGTGGTGCGCGTGTCGCCGAGCGGGTCGGTCCGGGAGTGGGCGTGGTGGTGGGCGATCGGGTCCGGGTGTTGCGTGCCGTGCGTTTCGAGCTGCGTCGTGAGGTGATGAGTGTTTTCTGCGCGTGTCCGATGGCGTGCGGGAGTGCGTGGATCGCGGCTTGTGGGGGCGGCTTGATGAGTGCGGGTTCGGTGGTACGCGTGTCGCCGAGCGGGCCGGCCATGGGGGATACGGCCCAGGCGCCGCATGCCGGACGTCGGCCTCGAACCCGCGTCCGAGCACGTCGCGGCATGTCTGCGGATGCAGGATCATCGCGCGGCGCAAGCTGATGACCGTTGATGACGTTCCGCTGCGGATCACGCGCTGGGACGTTCCCGCGGTGGGCTGACCACCGAGATCCACCCGGCGTGCGGGCAAGCCCGGCGGGTGCTGTCCATTGGTCATCGCCGGGCAGCACGGTGACTCGCCGCAGTTGTGGACCGGGTCCGGACGCGGAGGCGCGGATAGGGACCGGCTGCGGGCATGCGCCGGTGAGCGAGGCGCGGATGCGCTGATGTCCGCTGCGTTTGGGGGGCCTCTCTCAGTCTTGCGATTGACACGGTCGCCTCGTCGTGAGACATACTGTCTCGCATACGAGTCATTGTGTCTACTGAGCGGGAGTCGTCTCGTGGCCGTCCTTCTCCACCGGCTCGGTCGGTTCGCGTTTCGCCGTCGGCGGCTGGTCGTCGTGCTGTGGCTGGTCCTCCTGGGGGTGACCGGTGCCGGAGCCGCGACGCTGTCGGGGACGACCACCGACACCTTCTCGATCCCCGGCACGGAAGCGCAGCGGGCGATGGATCGGCTTGCCGAACGCTTCCCCGAGGCGGCCGCGGACGGTGCCACCGCCCGCATCGTGTTCGCCGCGCCCGGTGGGCGGACGCTGAACGGTCCTGCCGAGCGGGCCGTCATCGAGCGGGTGGTGCGCGATCTGCGGGGTGTCCCGCGGGTGGCGAGCGTCGCCGCGCACACGGTGAACCCCAGCGGCACCATCGCCTTCACCCAGGTCACCTACAAGGTCGCGGCCCCCGACCTCACCGGCGCCGATCGCCGGGCGCTGAAGCGGGCGGCGGAGCCCGCCCGAGCCGCCGGGCTGACGGTGGAGATGGGCGGTGAGGCGGCCGAAGAACCCGCGGAGCAGCGCTTGACCGAGGCGATCGGCCTGGTCGTGGCGGGGATCGTCCTGATCGTCACGTTCGGGTCGCTGGTCGCCGCCGGGCTGCCGCTGCTGACAGCGGTCCTCGGTATCGCCATCAGCGTGACCGGGGTGACGGCGGCCACCGGGTTCGTCGACCTCAACGCCTCCACCCCGACCCTCGCGGTCATGCTCGGGCTGGCGGTGGCCATTGACTACTCGCTGTTCATCGTGTCCCGCTACCGCCACGAACGCGCGTCCGGCCACGACGGCCCGGAGGCCGCCGGACGGGCGCTGGCCACCGCCGGATCGGCCGTCGTGTTCGCCGGGCTCACCGTCGTCATCGCGCTGGCCGCGCTGGCGGTGGTGGGCATCCCGGTCCTCACCCAGATGGGACTGGCCGCCGCGGCCGCCGTGGTGGTGGCCGTGCTCATCGCACTGACACTGATCCCGGCCCTGCTGGGCTTCGCCGGACGGCGGGTGCGGCCGAAGCGCCGTCCGGACACCGGCGGCATGGGGACGCGCTGGGCGGGCGGTGTCATCCGGCATCCGGTGCTCGCGCTGGTCGCCGGTGCGGCCGCTCTCCTCGTCGTCGCGGTGCCGGCGCTCGATCTGCGGCTCGGCCTGCCCGACGACGGGACCGCGCCCGCCGACACCACTCAGCGCAAGGCCTATGACCTGCTCGCCGAGGGGTTCGGGGAGGGCTTCAACGGCCCGCTGATCCTGGTGGTGGACGTCGCCGACAGCGGAGACCGGGCGGAGGCGGTGCGCCGGGTGTCCGCGGCCGTGGTCCGGCTCGGTCACACCGCCGCCGTCACCCCGCCCACCTTCAATCGGGCCGGAGACACCGCCCTGCTCACGGTCATCCCGGACGCCGGCCCGAGCAGCCGGGCGACCGAGGAGCTCGTCTCGCAGATCCGCGCGAAGGCGGTCCGACTCCGGGCCGCGACCGGTGCCGATATCGCCGTGACCGGTCGGACGGCACTCGACATCGACATGTCCGCCAAGCTCGCAGACGCGTTCGCGCCCTATCTCGGCATCGTCGTCGGCCTGGCGTTCCTGCTGCTCACGCTGGTCTTCCGGTCGATTCTGGTGCCGCTGACGGGCGCGCTGGGGTTCCTGCTCAGCATCGCGGCGACGTTCGGCGCGGTGGTCGCGGTGTTCCAGTGGGGATGGCTGGGGGACGCGTTCGGCGCCCACGGCCCGATCCTCAGCGCGATACCGATCTTCCTGGTCGGTGTCGTGTTCGGACTGGCCATGGACTACCAGGTGTTCCTCGTCAGCAGAGTCCGCGAAGGGCACGCGCACGGCGAGGACCCGTCCACGGCCGTCCGCACCGGCGTCGGGCACGGGGCGCGGGTCATCACGGCCGCCGCGGTCATCATGGTGGCCGTCTTCTCCGGCTTCATGCTCTCCCCGGATCCGCTGGTCAAGTCGATCGGTTTCGCCCTGGCCTCCGCGACCGTGTTCGACGCCTTCGTCGTCCGGATGACGGTCATGCCGGCCGTCCTGCACCTGCTCGGCCGCGCCGCCTGGTGGCTGCCTGCGTGGCTCGACCGGCTGCTGCCCGACATCGACGTCGAAGGCGCCCGGCTCACGGCCGCTCGCACGGTCGACCGGCGGCAACCGTACGACACCCCTGTTCGAGGCGCGTCCGCCGTGCGCGACCTCCGCACGTTCCGCTAACGCCTGGACGGAGTGGCATGAAAGAGATCTTGTCTGACACGCAGCATGACATGACCGGCAAGACCGTGGTGATCACCGGCGCCAGCTCCGGCATCGGCGCCGCCGCGGCCCGGCGGCTGGCCGCGCAGGGCGCGAACGTGGTTCCCGTCGGACGCTCACCCGAGCGCACCGCGGCGGTCGCCGCCGAAATCGGAGCCGAGCCGCTCGTCGCCGACTTCGCCGACCTGGCGCAGGTCCGGCGGCTCGCCGGGGAACTGCTGGACCGGTGCGAGCGGATCGACGTCCTGGCCAACAACGCCGGCGGGCTGGTCTCCCAGCGCCGGGACACCCGGGACGGCCACGAACTCACCTTCCAGGCCAATCATCTGGCGCCGTTCCTGCTCACGATGCTGCTCCTGCCGCGCCTTCGGGAAGGCGGCCGGACGGCCCCGGCCCGCGTCGTGATGACCTCCAGCCTGGGCAACCGGTTCGGGCGCCTCAGGCTCGACGACCTGGAGTGGCGGCGGCGCCGCTACGGCGGCGGATGGATCTGCTACTCCACCACCAAGCTGATGAACGTCATGTTCACCCGCGAACTGGTCCGCCGCTACCCGGATGTCACGGCCTACTCGTTCCACCCCGCCGCGGACATCCGCGGCCCGCGCGGGCCGGAGACGACCTATCCCCGGTTCGGCCAGGACTCCCGGTTGAGCCACCTGTTCGAAATGCCGCTGCTGGGCCGGTTCCGGCTCACCTCAGAGGACGGCGCGAAACCACTGGTCTGGCTCGCGTCCGTCCCCGAGGTACCGGCCCCGAACGGTACCTACTTCCATGGCTTCAAACCCGGCAGGACCAACCCTCAAGCCGGCGATCCCGTCCTGGCCGAACGGCTCTGGGACGTCTCCGCCGAGTTCGTCGAGGAGTTCGTCCGCGACGCCGACGTCGGTCGGTGACCCCGTCCACCCGCCGATACGCTATGCGCCGATGGCGAGGAACCCTGCAATGCGCGACCACGTCGCGGCCGGCCTGCTCGAGGTCGCCGCGAGGGTGCTCGCCGAGCGCGGCGACCAGGCCAGCATGATCGACATCGCCGCGGCCGCCGGTGTGGCGCGGGCGACGCTCTACCGCTACTTCCCCAACCGCGACGCACTGCTGCGGGCGCTGACGGATGCGGCGCTGGCCGAGCTCGCCGAGCGCATCGCTGATGCCCGGCTGGACGCCGTCCCCGTACCCGAGGCCGTCGCCAGGCTGACCCGCGCCATGGTCGGCGCCGCCGCCAAATACCGCGGTCTGGTGATCTTCAACAAGCCACCGGACATGGCGCGGGAGGCCGATCACGCCTTGACCGCACCCGTCGGCGAGCTGTTCGAACGCGGCGCCGCGGAGGGAACGTTCCGCCCGGAGCTGCCGACCAGGACGCTGATCGAGGTCTACACGGGCCTGCTGGAAGGCTCGGTCGTCCGCGTCCTCCGAGGCCGCCTCGGCGTCGAAGAGGCCAGTGCGGCCATCACGAAGATCTTCCTGGAGGGCGCCCTCGTCCGCCCGGAGACCTGAAGCATGCCCCCTCCGCCGCCTTTCCCCGGCCACGGGGCAGCAGATCGCACGCTTGCCTTGTAGCAGGGGGCGGCGGTGTTAGGGCGTGTCCGGTGGATCATGGTGGATGCGCCTGTCGAAGAGCGGCCCCATGGTTCACATCGATCGACCAGCCCGCAGCCACTTTGACGACCCTGCCTAGGGCGTGTCGTCAAAGTGTCATGGCCATATCGGCAGGGCGGTCGACGTGACGGCGCCTCGGAAGGACCTGGCGGTCCTGCAGTGGCACGGATGGCGGCCCCGTGTCACCGCCCGATGCGGTCGAAACCAGCGCTCGGCGACGCCGCGCCGCCGATGGATGCGCCTGTCGAAGAGCGGCCACATGGTCCGCATCGACCGACCAGCCCGCAGCCACTTTGACGACACTGCCTAGGGGGTGCGTTTCCAGAAGGGGCGCTTGGAGCGGGGCTTCTGGGCGGTGAAGTCGGTCAGGGCGGTGATGGTTCGGCTCCAGAGTCGTTGGAGGCCGGAGGCGTCGAGCGGGGTGCGGACGGCCTGCAGGTCGGTGAGCAATGCCGACAGGGCGCCGACGTCGGTGCCGGCGGCTGCGAGGCGCGGGACGGCTGTCTCCAAGAAGGTCAGCAGGTCGGCCAGGAGGGCCTGGTCGGCGTTGGGGGCCGAGGTCAGCCGCCGCAGGTAGTCCGCCAGCCGCTCGCGTGTCTCGTCGAGCTCGGGCGTGTTGGTGCGGGCGGCGCGTCGGCGCGGGACGGGGTTGGGAGCGGGCTTGGCGCGCCTCGATCGTGTCTTGGCGGGCAGGTAGGCGCTGCCCGGCGCTACGGGAGGAGGGCCGCCGTATGCGGCGGGTGGAGCGCCAGCGGGTGCGGCCGGCGGGGCGCCGGCGGGTGGGAGGGGGGCCCCGGCCGGCATCGCGGCGCCGTACGCGGCCATCGGGGCGGCGGGGGCGGACCAGCCTGCCGGGAGTTCGACCGGCTGGACCACCTGGTGGGGGGCTCCTCCTTCGGCCACGACTCGGCCGTCCACCGCGACGAACGCGGTGAAGCGGCACAGGACGCCGAAGCGGAGGGAGGTGTCCACGATCTGGCGTTCGATGTCGGCGGTGCCGGAGACGAGGTAGCGGTCTTCGAGGTCCCGCAGGTGGGCGCGGGCCCAGAGGGAGGCGACGGCGCTGTCCGTTGAGACGGCGCCGGTGGAACGCTGCTGCCACGCCGCGCCCTCGGGCGTCACGCCGTGCACGGTCAGGCTGCCTCGGGGCGGGCCCTGGAACCGGCCCGAGATCACCAGCGGTACGCCCGGGTACAGGGCGCCGAGACGGCTCGGGGTCACGGTGTCGGGGATGACGCTCAGGCCGTCGGGGACCAGACGCAGATCCGTCACCAGCGGGGCGCCGACGCGGTGGTGGATGTGCTCCATCGCCTCGTCCAGCCGGCGCTCCGACTCGACCAGCTCGCAATGCCCCTGGCCGGCGTGCGCGAGCCGTTGCAGGAAGCCCGCGTTGACGGCCTGGTCGATGCCGACGGTGTGCACCCGGATGCCGCGCAGCCGGGGCCCCAGGTGGGCGAGGATCTGGTCCTCGTTGGCGATCTGGCCGTCGGTGATCAGAATCAGCACCCGGTCGGATTCGGAGTCGCGCAGCAGGTCGCACGCGTTCGTGAGCGGGCCGATCACCTCGGTGCCGCCGCGTGCCTCGAGCCCGGCGAGGAACTCGACCGCCCGGAACCGGTTGCGGTCGGTGCCCGGCAGCAGACCTGGGCCCAGATTCGGGGGATGTTCCACCACGTTGTCGAACGCCAGCACGGCGAAGTTGTCGGCGCTGCGGAGGGTGTCGACGATCCGGGCGGCCGCGCGCCTGGCCGCGACCATCTTCCAGCCGTGCATGCTGCCGGATCGGTCCAGGACGAGCACGACGTCGCGCGGCCGGGGGCGGTGCCGTCCGGTCGACAGGACGGTCAGCGTGAACGTCCCCTCGTCGGAGTCGTCGTCCGGGACCAGCGTCAGCGAGGCGGTCTCCTGCGGCGTGTAGGACAGGCGCAGGAGGAAGTCGCGGTCGAGCCGTTCGCCGGGACGGAGCCGGATGGCGGTGCGCCCGCCTTCGCTCTCCTCGGCGACCACGTGCAGGGCGGACCGGATCTCGGTGAGCGGCAGGCCGGCCGGATCCACGTCCACGCTGATCGACAGGCGTACCGGGTTGGGGAAGCCGGGAAGCAGCACCGGAGGGCTGATCCGGGACGCGTCGGGGACCGCGTCGGTGTCGGATGCCACACCGTCCCCGGCCGGGGGCTCGTCCAGCGGCGTGCCGGGGATGTAGCGGGGGGCGACGACGAGCGGGAAGCGGAAGGTCGCCTGGTCGTCCTCGTAGGGGAGCGGCTGGTTCAAGGTCAGCCGGATGGTGACGTGCTCGCCGGGCAGGATGTTGCCCACCCGCATGGTGAACACGTCGGGGCGGTCCTCCTCGGCGATGGCGGCCCGCCGGCCCGCGGCGATGGCGGCGTCGTAGTCGCGGCGCGCCTGCTCCCGCTCCTTGAGCACTCCTTCGACGACCCGGTCGGCGGCCTCCATACGCAGCGCGGTGACCGCGGCGCGGTCCGGCAGCGGGAAGATGTAGGTGGCCTCCAGCGGCACGTCGAACGGGTTGCGGAACCCCTGCGTCAGCTCGATCCCCGCGGCCAGTCCGGTGATCGACGCCTTGATGTCGACGGAGTCGAGCGGCAGGTTCCCCCGGTCGGTGGCCAGCGCGCCGAGCCCGCCCTCGGGATCCGGTGGCGTCGCGGAGTCGGGCAGGGGACTGATATGCACGGTCACTGTGGCCTCCCGGAGGGGTCGGTATGCGTGTCCAAGGGGGCGAGCAGCCCGCGGCGCCGCAGCTCGTCGAGCAGTGGACGGGCGGCGTCCGCGATCGCGGCGAGATCGTCCCGGCTGAGCGTCGGCGCGTCGAGCAACACGGTGAGGCCGGGGGCCAGGCGCACGCCCTGGACGAGTGAGGCGTGTTCGTGCCCGCCTGGGCTTGGGGAAGTGTCGCTCAAGGGTGATGCGTTCCCGCTCGGCTCCGATGCGGCCGCGGCGGGGCGGTCTTGGGGGGAGCCGTGCCCTGCCGGGACGAGGGTGGGCACATCGAGGGATGAGGCGGCGGGCTGTGATGCGCCCGATGCTCCGGCAGGCGCGGCGCGCCTCCGCGGCCGGGTGATGTTGGGGTGGGGTGGCGCGCCTGTGCCTGGAGGCGCGTCGTCGCGGTCGTCGCCGGTTGCCGCGGATGTGGCGACGTGGGTGCGGCGGCCGGTCGCGGCGGCGGGCGGCGGGCTCGGTGGGGAGGGCTGGGTGCCCGCCTCCGGGGTGTGGCGGATGTCGGCTCTCCAGGACACGTCCGCGGGGGTTCCGGGGGCGGCCGGGCGGGTGGCCCAGAAGCGGCTTCGCGGGTGCGCCGCCTCCGCCGTCTCGCTGCCGGTCGGGGCGTCGGGGAGTTGGGCGATCTCGCGCAGGGTGTCGTCGGTGGCGCCCGCCAGTTCGAGCTGGATCTCGGCGATGGTGCGGCCGGCGGCCTGACGCCGCTTGACGGCCACGATCTGCAGCAGGTGCCGCGGGCCGTACAGGGCGGTGCGGCCGCGGCGTCCGAGTGGTGGATCGACGAGCCCGATCGTGGTGTACCAGCGGATCAGCCGTTCGTTGGGCAGGTCGCGCACCCGGCCGCTGACCTGCAGCGGATCGCCCGCCGACAGTGCGGCGACGGCCCGCTCGGCCAGTTCGCTGATCGTCCAGGTGCCTGCCATGAACCGATGGTGACACTGTCATCATGACACTGTCAATGTCGGATCGGTGTGGATCATGGGCGGGTTGGGGCGCGGGCGCTTGCGAAGCGTGCGTGGCTCGCTGCTGCTCGGAATTGTTGTCATGTGACGGAATACGCCGGTTTTGATTCCGTGTCTGCTGTGTTGTTCGTCAGGACTCTGCGGGGCGGTTCATGTAATTTGCAGTTGATTGTTGATGTGGGGGAGTGAGTCTCCGTGTTGTCATTGCTTTGCGTGTTTAAGGTGTTGCGTCCTGTTGCACCTGGCAGGTGGTAGTGGTTGGGGCGAACGTGATCGAAGCTGACATTGCGCCCTAGTAATGGCTTGATGGTGGAAATCGGCTGCGGTTTGAGATCCAGGTATTCCGATCTTGTGGAATCGGGGGTGGAGGGGGTGCGTAACACTTACCTTGCAGGGTATGGACGACCGTCTATTGGTCGAGGCCCTGCGTGAACGGGACCCGGCCGCACCGGCGGCGGTGTACGACGCCTACGCCGGACGCCTCTACGAATACTGCTGGTCCCGCCTGCGCGACCGGGACGCCGCGCAGGCGGCGTTGCGGGACTCGTTCATCGTGGCCGAGGCGCACATCGGGCGGCTGCGCGACGCCGATCGGTTCCGCGGCTGGCTCTACGCCATCGCCCGGTTGGAGTGCGCGCGCCGTTTGCCCGGCCGCGACCAGCCGCCCGACCTGCCCGTCGCCAGCCACGACCAGGACGACGTCGACCAGCGTGTGATGGCGTGGCAGGCCGTCCAGGCGCTGGAGCCGCTCAGCCGGGAGTTGCTCGACCTGCGGGTACGGCACCAATTGCCGGTGCCCGACCTGGCGGCGGTGGTCGGGCTCCCCGCAAAGGAGGCGGAGAGCCGTCTCCAACGCGCACACGCCGAGTTGGAGGCGGCTGTGACCGCCGAAATCCTCGCCCACAAGGGCCCGTATGGCTGCGCAGAGCGCGGGGCGTTGCTGCGGCAGCGACGTGGACCCTTCACGGGGGATCTCAACGAGCGGCTCCTGCGGCACGCCCGCGAGTGCGACGCGTGTCAGGCCCTCGGGCCCCGCACGGTGTCGGCGGTGAAGGTGTTCGGGCTGCTGCCAAGAATCCACCCGCCCGCGTCCCTACGGGCACGGGTGACGGCCTGCTTCCACGACCCCGAGCTGGTGGGCTACCGGTTGTTCGTCGCGACGCGCGTGGGTGCGTTCGGCCCGGCGGGCTTTCCCAAGCAGTCGCGCCATTTCGCCTCTTCGCCCCGAAGGGCGCTTCCGCACGTGGGGCGACGTCCGGCGGCGGGGCGCGCGGTGGCGGCCGTGGCGGTGGTCGCGGTGCTGCTGGGAGGCGGTGGGCTCGCTTTCCACCGGCTGACCGCAGCAGAGGACGGTACGGGGACGGCGGCGTCCGAGGGCTCTCCGCGTCCGTCGGTGCCGTCCGCATCGCCGTCGCCTACGCGCAGCGGGCGGTCGCCGAGGGCGGACGTCGGGAGCGCACCCGTGTCGGCGACCTTCCCGCTTGGTGCACGTGTCTCCTCCGCCCCGCCCACCGCATTGTTGGACATGCCGGGGGTGCGCCTCGTGGACTACGAGGACCCCCGTAGCCGACCCGCCGGCCTGACGGTGGCGCCTCTCTACCTCGACCTGGCAGGGGCTACACGCGGCACACTGCATCTAACCGCCGAGGGCGGTTCGGTGAACTGGCGTGCGAAGCCGTGGGGCCCCATACGGCTCGGCCGGACCTCCGGACGCATCGCGGCAGGCCGCACCGTCACGCTCGACGTGGTCGTCACCAGGCCCGGCGGCTCCGCAGGGGAGGGCGGCGTCGTCTTCGCACCCGGCGGAGTGGGGGTGCGCGTCACGTGGCGCCGGCCCGCCCCGCCCGATCCGACGGCTCGCCCGAGGCCCGGCGGCGCCGAGCCCACGATGTCGACGCCGCAGCCGCCTCCTTCCGCGCCGCCCCCTGCGGATCGGACTCCGCCGGACCCGCCGCCCTCGGAGACGAGCACACCGCCCTCCCCCTCGTCCCGTGAGCCCGACTCGCCGCCGCCACCCGAAGGAACACCGCTACCGCAGGGCTCCGGCACCTGAGAGACCGGCCAGTGCTGCGCGCGTTCGGCCGGAATTCGTGCCCGGCGGTGCGACGCGGGGCGAAAGGTCACAGCGTGTGCGCAGTGATCGCTTAGGGTAGTGATCTCTGTGGTCTGAGTGACCGACCCGCACCTTCGGGGTCGTGGGGAACGTCCTCGCGTCGATGATCACGGTGGGGGGGGACCGTGTTTCTGCGAACGCGCACAGGGCGGCGGCTGTCAGCGCGCCGGTGGAGTGCGGCCATGCGCCTGATGTCCTTGGGCGGCATCACCGTCCTCGCGGTGACGGGCCTACCGCCCGTTCCCGGGGGCGAGGTCGCTGCGGGGGCGGCCGTGGCCACGCCAGGGTCGGCGATGGCCGATCCGGTGCCGGACGCCCGCGACGTGGACCGGGCCAGGCGTCGTGCGGAAGAACGCGCCGACGAGGTGGCCCGGGCCAAGGTGCGGTATGCGCAGGCCACGGGAGAACTCGACCGGCTCGCCGCCGCAGCCGCGCTCGCCGTGGAGCGCTACAACGGAGAGCAGGTCAAACTGGCCAGGGCGGTCGCGGCATACCGGGACGCCCTGGCGCGCCTGGACGAGGCCGAACGCAGGCACGCGCAGGCCCGTTCGGAGCTGGCCGCGTTCGCCGCCAAGGCGTACCAGGCCAACACCGGGTACAACGCCTGGCCGTCGGTCGTCGCCGGGGGCGGCGGGCCGCAGGGCTTCATGGACCGCGCCGGCCTCCTGGAAGTGCTCGCGCGCCGCCGTACAGGGCTCCTCCAGGCGTTGGAGGCCGCCCGCAACGTCGCCGGAGTGTTCCGCGCCCAGGCCCGGTCGGCGCTGGCCGAGCAGAATGCGGCGACCCAGCGGGCGATGCAGGCCCGCCACACCGCCGAACAGGCCGTGCAGCGGCAGCAGGAGGCCGTCCGGGAGCTCGGCGCGGAGAAACGGCGTCTGGAACGCGAACTCGGCATCGCCCGGGAACGCGCAGACGAACTGGCTCGCCGCCGTCGCCAGGCGCTGGCTGATACCGACGCCACGGGAGCCCGTCTACACGGGAGCCGCGCACGGGCGTCGGTCGTGGTCCGGGCCGCGCTCCGCTGGCTGGGCACGCCGTACTCGTGGGGCGGCGGCACCGTCCACGGGCCCAGCTACGGCATCGCGCACGGCTCCCGTATCCACGGATTCGACTGCTCGGGGCTGGCGATGTACGCCTGGGCCAAAGCGGGCGTGCAGCTCGACCACTGGACCGGCACGCAGTGGACCTCGGGGCCGCACATCCCCCTGAACCGGTTGCGCCCCGGCGACCTGGTGTTCTACGCGTACGACACCGCCGACCCCGACACCATCCACCACGTCGGGGTGTACATCGGCAAGGGCCGCATGGTGGAGGCCCCCTATACGGGGGGCAGGGTGCGCATCTCCAGCATCTGGCGTCCAGGGCTCATCGGCGCCACCCGTCCAGGCGGATGAGGCAGGCGCCCGCGACCCCCGGCGACGGCGGCGGGGGCGGGGCGACGGCGTGGTCGCGGCCGGAAGGCGGCGGGAGCGGATCGGCGCCACCCGGCCTGCCCCGCCCAGCCGGCAACGACTCGGGTCAGCGACCGGGCGCGGCGGTCAGTGGCCGCCCTTGTGGCCGCCCTTGTGGTCGCCCAGGGCGGCGGCGCGCTTGAGGGAGCGTTCGATCTCGGCCTCGGCCTCGACGCGGCCCACCCAGCTGGCGCCCTCGACGGACTTGCCGGGCTCCAGGTCCTTGTAGACCTCGAAGAAGTGCTGGATCTCCAGGCGGTCGAACTCCGGCACGTGGTGGATGTCGCGCAGGTGCTCCATGCGCGGGTCGGTGGCCGGGACGCACAGGACCTTGTCGTCGCCCCCCGCCTCGTCCGTCATGCGGAACATTCCGACGGCGCGGCAGCGGATCAGGCAGCCGGGGAACGTCGGCTCCTGCAGCAGCACCAGGGCGTCCAGCGGGTCGCCGTCCTCGCCCAGGGTGTCCTCGATGAACCCGTAGTCGGCCGGATACTGCGTCGAGGTGAACAGCATCCGGTCCAGGCGGATGCGACCGGTCTCGTGGTCCACCTCGTACTTGTTCCGCTGACCCTTCGGGATCTCAATGGTGACGTCGAAATCCACGATGTCCTCCGCTCCCTGCGCCGTCGCAGTCAATAGTCTTTCGGGAGCCCGGGCGGGCGAGGGCGGCCCGCACGGGATGGTGTTCCCTTATACAAGGATGTCGCACGTTGGTGGGTGCTGAGGGGGAGAGGGGGCGGTCACGTGCCCAAACGCACGCGCGCCCTGGTCATGGTCACACTTTCCCTCCTACACGTCTCGACGGCGGGCGCGGGCATGGCAGTGGCCAAACTCACACCCGACCGGCGCTTGTCCGCCCAGCCACCTGGTGTTGCCGAACGCGAACCGGTGCGCACGTCCGCCACCGCCCGTCCGGCCGGGGCCGCCGTCGGCGTGGCGGACGCCTCCGTGCTGGGACGGCGGCTCGCCGGGCTGCTCGACGGCTCGCCGACGCCCACCAACGCGGCCGTGATCGACGCCCGTACCGGCCGGCAGCTGTTCGCCCGGAACGGCGACCGACCCGCCACGCCCGCGTCCACCACCAAACTGGCCACGTCCGTCGCGGCGCTGGCCGCGCTCGGGCCTGAGCACCGCATCGCCACCAAGGTCGTACGAGGCGGCGGCGGGGTCGTGCTGGTCGGCGGCGGGGATCCTACATTGACCGCGCTTCCCGCGCCCGCCGGGCGGGGGCGCCCGGCATTCGCGTCGCTGGCCGATCTCGCACGGCAGACGGCCACGGCCCTCAAGGCGTCCGGCACGCGCCGTGTGCGCGTGGACTACGACGCGACCGCCTACCAGGGCCCGCGCACCGCCGCGGGATGGAAGCCCAACTACCTGCCGGACGGCGAGATCGCCCCCGTGAGCGCACTCACCGTGGACGCGGGCAGGGCCGCCCCCGGCACGCACAGCAAGACCCGTGTGGGCGACCCGCCCGCCGCAGCCGCCGCCGCGTTCGCCCGGATGCTCACCCGTTACGGCGTCGCCGCCACCCGGGGGCGCCCCGCCAGGGCGCCCGAGGGCGCCGACCAGCTCGGCGCCGTGCAGTCCCCGCCGTTGTCGGCGCTGGTGGAGCATCTGATGACCGAGAGCGACAACGACGTCGCCGAGGCGGTGGCCCGTCAGGTGGCGATGAACAGGGGCTATCCCCCCTCCTTCGCCGGGGGCGCCCAGGCCGTCGTGGAGGTTCTCGGCGAACTCGGCGTCTCCGCCGGGGTGAAGGTCAACGACGGCAGCGGACTGTCCATCGACAACCGGATCACGCCGATCGCGCTGGCGCGGCTGGTCGCCCTCGCCGCATCGGACGACCATCCTCAGCTGCGTGCGGCGATCACCGGCATGCCGGTGGCGGGCTTCTCCGGCACCCTGGCCCCGCCCCGCTACATGACGCCCTCCAGCGCGGCGGGCGCGGGCCTGGTCAGGGCCAAGACGGGGACTCTCGCGGGCGTCAGCACCCTGGCCGGATACGCCTACGACGCCGACGGTCGCCTGCTGGCGTTCGCGTTCATGGCGGGGGACGGGACGGGCTCGGTCGATCCCTCCCGTCTGGACGCCCTCGCCGCCGTCGTCGCCTCATGCGCCTGCACCTGAGCCGTGTCCGGGGTCGCGCCCGCGCGCTTGGGGCCGTCACCGGCGCACGGCCGCCCGCGTATGCCCGCCCTTGGAGGCGATCGGGGGTGGAGTACGTGGTTCTTCGAGGGTATGGATGTGGTCGTACGGGAGATAACGGAATCGGTTGTTCGTTGAACGATCTGCAGGGGCGCTCAGGCGCCGGGGTCGAAACGTACGGTGGAGTACATGAGCGCCTCAATGATCGATTGGAACGTCGCGGTGCAGACCGGCACGCGGCTCGTCCGGCCGGGGCCGCAGGTCGGGCAGGCCGAGGCGCGCGAGGTGGTGGCGGAGCTGCGCGAGCTGTCCCGCGTCGCGCACGGGCACGTCGGCGAGTTCACCGGCATGCGGGCGGAGGCCGCGCCCGCCCCGGCGACGATCGTGGACAGGCCCGGCTGGATCCGGGCGAACGTGGACGGCTTCCGGGTCGTGCTCGAACCCCTCATGGAGCAGATGGCCGAGCGCCGCGGGACGGGGCTGCTCGGCAGCGGGAGCGCGGGCGTCGTGGTGCAGGCCGTGGGCTCCCGCGTGACCGGCATGCAGGTGGGCGCGATCCTCGCGTACATGGCGAGCCGGGTGTTGGGCCAGTACGAGCTGTTCCTGCCTCCGGACCCGTCCGGCCGCGCGCCCACCGGGAGGCTCACCCTCGTCGCCCCCAACATCGTCCAGGTGGAGCAGGAGCTCGGCGTGGACGCGCGGGACTTCCGCCTGTGGGTGTGCCTGCACGAGGAGACGCACCGCGCCCAGTTCACCGGGGTCTCGTGGCTGCGCGAGTACGTCCAGGACCAGATGACCAAGTTCCTGCTCGCCTCCGACCTCGACCCCGGGGCGCTGCTGGACCGGCTGAGGGACGCGGTCGACGCGATCGCCGACGCCGTGCGCGGCGGTGACTCCAGCCTGATCGACGCGATCCAGAGCCCCGAGCAGCGGGAGATCCTCGACCGGCTCACCGCCGTGATGACGCTGGTCGAGGGGCACGGAGACTACGTCATGGACGCGGTCGGCCCCGAGGTGGTGCCGTCCGTGCAGCAGATCCGCGCCAAGTTCCAGCGGCGCCGCGAGGGCGGCACCCGCATGGACAAGACCATCCGGCGGCTGCTCGGCATCGACCTGAAGATGCGGCAGTACGCCGAAGGGTCGAGGTTCGTCCACCGGGTGGTGGCCGAGGTCGGCATGGACGGCTTCAACCGGGTGTGGGAATCGGCCGAGACGCTGCCCACCCACGAGGAGATCAAGGAGCCGGCACTGTGGATGGACCGGGTGCTGGGCCCCCGAGCCATCGAGGCGACGACTCCCGATGCGCAGACCCCCGAGGCCGACGGGGCGTGAGCGCGGCCGTCTCGTGCGGCCCCGGGCGCGCCACCCGCGGGCGGTAGGGGCGATGGGGCCTGACCCGGCCGTTGCGGCGGTCCGTGTGGCGGTGCGGCGCGCCCTCGACGCGCTGCCGCCCCACCGCATGGTGCTCGTCGCATGCAGCGGCGGCGCCGACTCGCTCGCGCTGGCGGCGGCGCTGGCGTTCGAGGCCCCCCGGGCGGGACGTCCGGCGGGGGGCGTCACGATCGACCACGGCCTGCAGGAGGGCTCGGCCGCGCGCGCGGAGAAGGTCGTCAGGGCGATGGCGGACCTCGGGCTCGACCCGGCGGGGGCGGTCGCCGTCACGGTGGGGAACCGAGGGGGGCCGGAGAACGCCGCCCGGGACGCCCGCTACTCCGCCCTCGACGAGACCGCCGCCGATCTGGCGGCGGCCGCCGTGCTGTTGGGGCACACCAGGGACGATCAGGCAGAGACCGTCCTCATGGGGCTCGCCCGAGGCTCGGGAGCCCGTTCGCTCGCGGGCATGCCCGCCTCGTTCGTCCGCACCCGTGAGGCGCAGGAGATCCGCTATGTGCGGCCGCTTCTGGACATCGACAGGGCCACCACGCGACGGGCGTGCCTGGCCATGGGCCTGGAGCCTTGGGACGACCCTCACAACGACGATCCCGCCTACACGCGTGTGCGCGTGCGCCACGAGGCGTTGCCCGTCCTGGAGAAGGCGCTCGGCCCCGGAATCACCGAGGCGCTGGCCCGTACCGCGCGCATGCTGCGCGACGACGCCGACGCCCTGGACGGCATCGCCGACCGCGCTTACGCCGAGTGCGAAACCGCCGCGCCGGAGCCGTATTCCGTGGCGTTGACCCTGGACGTTCTGGCGGGGCTCGCCAAGGCCGTGCGCACACGGGTGCTGAGGAAGGCGGCGATAGCCGCGGGCAGTCCACCCGGTACGCTCGCGGCCGTCCACGTGGAACACGTGGACCGGCTGGTCACCGCCTGGCATGGACAGCGGCACGTCGATCTGCCCGGGGGCGTGCGTGCGTACCGGCGAGAGGGAAGGCTGCTGTTCGGCCCGGGCCGGCCCGAGTGACTATGCGTTTCCCGGAGGGTGGGTAGTGGACGAGAAGGACCTGGGCGCCGACCTGGCGAAGGTGCTCATTCCCGAGGACCAGCTCCAGGCCAAGGTGCGCGAGCTGGCGGCGCAGGTGGACGCCGACTACGCCGGCAAGGACCTGCTGCTGGTCGGTGTGCTCAAGGGCGCCGTGATGATCATGGCGGACCTTGCCCGGGCGCTGCACACACCTGTCTCCATGGACTGGATGGCGGTGTCCTCGTACGGCTCGGGCACCAAATCGTCCGGCGTCGTGCGTATCCTGAAGGACCTGGACGCGGACATCATGAACCGGCACGTCCTGATCGTCGAGGACATCATCGACTCGGGCCTGACGCTGTCCTGGCTGGTCAGCAATCTGCGTTCGCGCGGCCCGGCCTCGCTGGAGATCTGCGCGCTGCTGCGCAAGCCGGAAGCGGTCAAGACCGAGGTGGACGTCCGCTACATCGGCTTCGACATTCCCAACGAGTTCGTCGTCGGGTATGGCCTGGACTATGCAGAGAAGTATCGGAACCTTCCCTTCGTGGGGACGCTGGCGCCCCACGTTTACGGAGGTGAGAGCGCCTGAAGGAGGCCGGCGCCGGCGTCGGTGAGGCGCCCGCGCGGCGCCGCGGAGCCCCCGCGGACGGCCGCCGGGGGAACATCACACCGGCGCGGATCGTTGCATTGGAAGCCGACGGGTATACCGGAAGGATCAGGGATCCGCGCAGGCTGCGCCCCCGCCCCGCCCGGTGTACCGTCGGTGTCCCGGGCCTGCACCGGGGAAGCCACCCGGCGGGGCCGGTCGCCTCGGCGGGCATGGGGCTCCGGCGAGGGTCCGCCGCACGCATGGAGCCGGATCACAGTGGCGTCCGTCCGGCGGGACGGGCGAGGATCGCAATAGGAGGGACGGGCCCCGGAGGGGTTACCGGATAAATGGACGTGAAACGCTACTTTCGCGGGCCGCTGCTGTGGATCCTGCTGTTGGGCCTCTTGGTCGCCATGGTCATGTGGGGGATGAACCCCGGCCGCTCGTACGAGAAGACCGACACCTCCAAGGTGGTCCAGGAGATCGCCGCCGGCCAGGTCCGCTCCGCCAAGATCATTGACAAGGACCAGCGGATCGAGGTCACCCTCAACAACGGCAAGCACCAGCAGGCCAGCTGGGTGGACGGCCAGGGGCTGAAGCTGCAGGAGCAGCTCCAGCAGCAGGCCCAGGCCGGCAAGCTGCCCGGGGGTTACAACGTCGAGGTCCCCAAGCAGAGCTTCTTCCTCAACCTGCTGTTCAGCCTGCTGCCCATCGTGGTCATCGTGCTGATCTTCCTGTTCATCATGAACCAGATGCAGGGCGGCGGCTCGCGGGTGATGAACTTCGGCAAGTCCAAGGCCAAGCTGATCACCAAGGACACGCCGAAGACCACGTTCGCGGACGTGGCCGGGGCCGACGAGGCCCTGGAGGAGCTCGAGGAGATCAAGGACTTCCTGCAGAACCCGGCCAAGTTCCAGTCGATCGGCGCCAAGATCCCCAAGGGCGTGCTGCTGTACGGCCCGCCCGGCACCGGCAAGACCCTGCTGGCGCGCGCCGTGGCCGGCGAGGCCGGCGTGCCCTTCTACTCGATCTCCGGTTCCGACTTCGTCGAGATGTTCGTCGGCGTCGGCGCCTCCCGGGTGCGCGACCTGTTCGAGCAGGCCAAGGCCAACGCTCCGTCGATCATCTTCATCGACGAGATCGACGCCGTCGGCCGGCACCGCGGCGCGGGCCTGGGCGGCGGCCACGACGAGCGCGAGCAGACCCTCAACCAGCTGCTGGTCGAGATGGACGGGTTCGACGTCAAGGGCGGCGTCATCCTGATCGCCGCCACCAACCGGCCCGACATCCTCGACCCGGCGCTGCTGCGTCCCGGCCGTTTCGACCGGCAGGTCACCGTGGACCGTCCCGACCTGGAGGGCCGCAAGGGCATCCTGCGGGTGCACGGCCGCGGCAAGCCGTTCGCGCCCGACGTCGACCTGGACGTCATCGCCCGGCGCACCCCCGGCTTCACCGGCGCCGACCTGGCCAATGTGATCAACGAGGCGGCGCTGCTGACCGCGCGGTTCGACCGCAAGCTGATCGACATGGAGACCCTGGAGGAGGCCATCGACCGGGTCATGGCCGGCCCGGAGCGCAAGACCAGGGTCATGTCCGAGAAGGAAAAGAAGATCATCGCCTACCACGAGGGCGGACACGCGCTGGTGGCGCACGCGCTGCCGAACGCCGACCCCGTGCACAAGGTGACGATCCTGCCGCGCGGCCGCGCCCTCGGCTACACCATGACCCTCCCGATGGAGGACAAGTTCCTGACCACCCGGTCGGAGATGACCGACCAGCTGGCCATGCTGCTGGGCGGCCGCACCGCCGAGGAGCTGGTGTTCCACGAGCCGACCACCGGCGCGGCCAACGACATCGAGAAGGCCACCGCGATCGCCCGCAACATGGTGACCGAGTACGGCATGAGCGAGCGTCTGGGCGCCCGCAAGTTCGGCACCGGCGCGGGCGAGGTGTTCCTCGGCCGCGACGTCGGCCACGAGCGCGACTACTCCGAGGACATCGCCTCGGCGATCGACGACGAGGTCCGCCGCTACATCGAGGCCGCGCACGACACCGCCTGGGAGATCCTGGTCGAGTACCGCGACGTCCTCGACGAGCTGGTGCTGCAGCTGATGGAGAAGGAGACCCTCTCCAAGGAGCAGGTGCTGGAGATCTTCGCGCCGATCCGCAAGCGGCCGCACCAGAACTCCTACACCGGCTACGGCAAGCGGCTGCCCTCCGACCGGCCCCCGGTCCTGACGCCCAAGGAGCTGGCCCTGCTCGGCCCGCAGGACGTCGCCGACCTCACCAAGAACAACGGCCAGGGATCGGGCCAGACGGAGCCCACGTCCGACCACCCGTCCTCCGGCGAGAGCTGATCGACTTGTCCGAACGGTACGACGACGACGCTTTTCGGGACCCGGCGGCCGGCCTGGCCGCCGGGTCCACCGGCGTTTCCGGTGACCCCGCCGGCGAGTCCGGCGCCGAGCCCGCTGTCGAAGGCGAGCCCGGCGCGGTGAGCGGTGCCCCGTCCTCCGGCGAGCCCGCCGAGTCCGGCCTGGTGGTGCCGGGCGGCGGCGAGCGCGTCTTCGACCACGCGCGCATCGAACGCGCCGTCCGCGAGATCCTCATCGCCATCGGCGAGGACCCCGACCGCGACGGCCTGCGGGAGACCCCCGCCCGCGTCGCCCGCGCCTACGCCGAGCAGTTCGCCGGTCTCCGCCAGAACCCCGAGGACGCCCTGAACAAGGTCTTCGAGGCCGACCACGACGAGATGGTCCTGGTCAAGGACATCGAGGTCTACTCGATGTGCGAGCACCATCTCACGCCGTTCCACGGGCTGGCGCACGTCGGCTACACGCCCAACGAGAAGGGGCACATCACCGGCCTGTCGAAGCTGGCGCGGCTGGTGGACGTGTACGCCCGGCGGCCGCAGGTGCAGGAACGGCTGACCAGCCAGATCGCCGACGCGCTCATGCGGATCCTGGAGCCGCGCGGGGTGATCGTGGTGATCGAGGCCGAGCACCTGTGCATGACCATGCGGGGCGTGCGCAAGCCGGGCGCCAAGACGGTGACCTCGGCCGTGCGCGGCGCATTCCGCGACCGTCCCGAAACCCGCGCCGAGGCCATGGGGCTGATCCTCGGCGGCTGACCCGACGCTGTTGGCGGGCCTTCGCCGTGCTGGCGGGGCCGTATCGGCTGATGGGCATTCCGAGACGCGTGGGGCCGCTTCTCGGCGGTTGATTCGATGCCGTGGGGGGCCTTATCGCGATGGCGGGGTGTCCGGTGCCTGCTCCTGGCCGTCCTTGACCGCGTCCGCCGAGGCGGTGGCGCCCACGACAGCGGTGCCGAGTTCGATCCGCGCCGCATCCTGATCACGATCAGCTCGGCGGCCACCTCACGTTTTCGCGGGTGATGTACGAGGAGTCGGCGGAAGGGCTTGTGGGTGTTCCGGGATTACTGGGCGAGGGTCGGCGGCTGAAACGATGTTGTTGGCGGGGCTTTGCCGCTGGTTCGTCGGTGGGAGGACCGGGGGCGGCGTTGGCCAGGGGCGGTGGACCGGGGTGGCACGATCAAGGCATAGGGTTGGAACATGAGCGCCGCCGCCGTTCCCGGGCTGCCCACGCCAGGGCGCTGCCTCGTCATGGGCGTGGTCAACGTGACGCCCGACTCCTTCTCCGACGGCGGCGCCTGGTTCGACGCCGACAAGGCGATCCGGCACGGGCTGGACCTCGTCGCCGAGGGGGCCGACCTGATCGACGTGGGCGGCGAGTCGACCCGTCCCGGGGCGCAGCGGGTGTCGCGCGAGGAGGAGCTGCGCCGGGTCGTCCCCGTGATCGAGGCGCTGGCGGCCGAGGGGGTGCCGGTCAGCGTCGACACCATGCGCGCCGAGGTGGCCGAGGCCGCGGTGGCGGCCGGTGCCCGGCTGGTCAACGACGTCAGCGGCGGCCTCGCCGACCCGGACATGCCGCGCGCGGTGGCGGCGGCGGGCGTGCCGTACGTGGTGATGCACTGGCGCGGGCACAGCCACGACATGCAGACGCGGGCCGTGTACGGCGACGTGGTCCGGGAGGTCCGCGACGAGCTGCTGAGCCGGGTGGACGCGGTGCTGGAGGAGGGCGTCGACCCGGCCATGATCGTGCTGGATCCGGGGCTGGGGTTCGCCAAGCACGCCGAGCACAACTGGTCGCTGCTGGCTCATCTGGACGTCCTGCGCGACACCGGCTACCCGGTGCTGGTGGGCGCCTCCCGCAAGCGCTTCCTGGGGCGGCTCCTGGCGGGCCCGGACGGGACGCCGCGTCCGTTCGCCGATTGCGACGACGCCACCGTGGCGGTGTCCTCCCTGGTCGCTGCGGCGGGCGCCTGGTGCGTACGGGTCCACCGCGTGCGCCCCAACGCCGATGCCGTCCGGGTGGCGGCCGCGCTGCGCACCGCCGCGGGCGAGATCGCGCGGCCCGGGGGCGACGGGGGGTTGTCGGGCGGCGGCGATGGCGTGCAGGGTGGCAGGCGATGAGCCGTGCTGTGGACCGTGACCAGCTGGTCGAAGCCAACGCCGAGTTCTACGCGGCGTTCGAGGCGGGCGACCTGGACCGGATGTCGGCGGTGTGGGCGGACGGGCCGTACGCGTCCGGTGTGACGTGCGTGCATCCGGGCTGGACCCGGCTGCGCGGGCGGGACGAGGTGCTGCGGTCATGGGCGCTGATCATGGCGAACACCGAGTACATCCAGTTCGTCCTGACCGATGTCGAGGCCGACGTTTACGGCGAACAGGCCGTGGTGACGTGCAAGGAGAACGTCCTGACCGCCGAGCAGGGCGGCGAGAGCGGAATCCTGGCCGCGGGCAGCATCGTCGCGACGAACGTGTTCGTCCGCGTCGGCGGGAACTGGCGGCTGCTGGTCCACCACGGGTCCCCGATTCTGAACGACGCAGAGGAGCAATGAGCTGGATCGGATAGAGCTGCGCGGGCTGCGCGCCCGGGGGCGGCACGGCGCGCTGCCCGCCGAGCGCGAACTGGGCCAGGAGTTCGTGGTGGACGTCGCGCTGGGTCTGGACACCCGCCCGGCGGCGGCCGAGGATGACCTGTCCCGTACCGTCGACTACGGATCTCTCGCCGACCGGCTGGTCGCCGTCGTGGAGGGCGAGCCCGTGGCCCTCATCGAGACGCTGGCCGACCGGCTGGCGGGGGTCTGCCTGCAGGAACGGGCGGTGTCCGAGGTGGAGGTCACCGTCCACAAGCCGCACGCCCCGGTGCCGCACCCCTTCACGGACGTGGCCGTGAGGATCAGGAGGAGTCGTCCATGACAGCGTCCGAGCGTATGCCCGACCGCACCGCGACCGGCGGCCACATGCTGGTCGCCCATCGCGTCGTGTTCTCGCTGGGCAGCAATCTCGGCGACCGGCTGGACAACATTCAGGAGGCCGTCGACGCGCTGTTCGACGCGCCCGGCCTGGACTTCGTGGCGCTCTCCCCGGTTTACGAGACCGCCCCCTACGCCCCGCCCGGCGAGACCCTCCCCGAGCAGGGCGACTACCTGAACATCGTGCTGGTGGCCGACACCCGGCTGCCACCGGAGAACCTGCTGGAGCGGGTCCTCAACATCGAGAACTCGATGCGGCGCACCCGCGAGGTCCGCTGGGGCCCGCGCACGCTGGACATCGACATCGTCATGTTCGGCAACATCACCTCCGACGACCCCGACCTGACACTGCCGCACCCGCGCGCGCACGAGCGGGCGTTCGTGCTCGTGCCGTGGGCCGACATCGAACCGGACGTGCTGCTGCCCGGGCACGGGCGCGTGGGCGATCTGGCCGAGGCCAAACGGGCCGAGAACGAGGCCGCGGTGCGGCGCCGTGACGATCTGAGCCTGCAGCCGCCTGCATGAGACCTTCCCGTCCGACGTTCCTGCTCGCCCTGGTGGTCGTCATCGGACTGATCACCTGGGCGGTGCTGGAGACCGCGTACGTGTCGCTGCCGCCGCTGCCGTGGACGGCGGTGCCGACCCTGCTGCTGCTCGCGCTGGGCGAGGCGTTCACGGGCGTGAACGTCCTGCGCCGCATCCGCCGGCGGCCGGGGACCAAGCCGGTGGAGCCGCTGGTCGTCGCCCGGATGGCGGTCCTTGGCAAGGCCAGCGCGCACGCCGCGGCCGTGCTGGCGGGGGTGTTCGCCGGGTTCGCGGCCGCGCTGTCGGGGTCGCTGGACAAGCAGACTCCGCGCGAGGACTTCATCGTCAGCACCGCCACCTTCGTGGCCGCCGCGATCCTGGTGGGCGCGGCGTACTTCCTGGAGTACGCCTGCCGCGTCCCCAAGGGCCCGGACGAGGAGCAGCAGGACCGGGGCGCCACCCGGGCCTGAGCCGGCTGAGGCCCGGGCGGCCCCGGCCGCGTCGGGCGCCGGGGACCGCGCCGCCTACTTGTCGATGTCGCCGACGACGAAGAACATCGAGCCCAGGATGGCGATCATGTCGGCGACCAGGTTGCCGGGCAGCAGCTCCGACAGCACCTGGACGTTGTTGTACGAGGCCGACCGCAGCTTCAGCCGCCACGGGGTCTTCTCGCCGCGCGAGACGAGGTAGTAGCCGTTGATGCCGAGGGGGTTCTCCGTCCAGGCGTAGGTGTGGCCCTCGGGGATCTTCAGCACCTTCGGCAGGCGCTGGTTGATCGGGCCGGGCGGCAGCTCGGCCAGGCGGTCCAGGCAGGCGTCGGCCAGGTCCAGCGAGGCGTACACCTGGTCGAGCAGGCACTCGAACCGGGCCAGGCAGTCGCCCTCGGTGCGGGTGACGACGCGCACGTCCAGGTCGCCGTAGGCCAGGTACGGCTCGTCGCGGCGCAGGTCGAAGTCGACGCCGCTGGCGCGGGCGATGGGGCCGGACACCCCGTACTGCAGGATCTGCTCGCGGGTCAGGACGCCGACGCCGCGGGTGCGGGCCCGGAAGATCTCGTTGTCCAGGATCAGGTCGGCGATGTCGGACATGCCCGCCCGCACGTCGGCGATGGCGCGCCGGGTGCGGGCCGTCCATCCGGCGGGCAGCTCCTCCTTCAGCCCGCCCACCCGGTTGAACATGTAGTGCATGCGGCCGCCGGAGACCTCCTCCATGACCCGCTGGAGCTGCTCGCGCTCGCGGAAGGCGTAGAAGATCGGCGTCATCGCGCCGACCTCCAGCGGGTAGGAGCCCAGGAACATCAGGTGGTTGAGCACCCGGTTCAGCTCGGCCAGCAGGGTGCGCGCCCACACCGCGCGCGGCGGCGCCTCCATGCCGAGCATCCGCTCGACGGCCAGTACCACGCCCAGCTCGTTGGCGAACGCCGACAGCCAGTCGTGCCGGTTGGCCAGCACGATGATCTGCCGGAAGTCGCGGACCTCGAACAGCTTCTCCGCGCCCCGGTGCATGTAGCCGATGATCGGCTCGGCGGCGGTGATGCGTTCGCCGTCCAGCGTCAGCCGCAGCCGCAGCACGCCGTGCGTGGACGGGTGCTGCGGGCCGATGTTGAGGATCATGTCCTCGGTGGCCAGCTCCTTGGCCCCCGCGCCGATCCCGACGATGCGTTCCGTGGTCATCCGCTTCGCCACCGTTCACCTGCGGGTGCGATGCTCATCTGCACATCGTGCCACGCTTCGGGCTCGCGGTATTCCGGCGGTTTCCGGTTGACTAGGACGCAATGAATCCCAGCCATGAGCAATACCCGCCCCCGCAGGCGGCGCCGGGGCGGCCTCCGGGCTCCCCCCAGCCGGGCGTCGCGCCCGCCGTGAACGCGGCCCCGGGGCAGGGCGCGGCGTACGGTGCGGCCCCCAACGCGGGCGCACCGAGCCCAGGGGTGCCGACCGCGGGCGGCCCCACTCCGGGTGCACCGACTCCCGGTGCGCCCGTGGGGGCGCCGCAGTATCCGGCGGGGCAGGCGTTCGAGCCCGGCGGCGGGCTGGCGTGGGCGGGGATCTCCAAGCGGTACACCTGGCATCGGCGGATCGCGGCGACGCTGTGGGCGGTGCCGATCGCGGCGCTCGGGGCGTTCCTGGTGTCCCGCGGCGGCGGAGCGCTGGGGGCGGCCCTGTGGGGGGCCGCCGCGCTGGTCTCGCTGGTGCTGGCGTGGA
Source organism: Actinomadura keratinilytica (assembly GCF_039539665.1). Lineage (NCBI taxonomy): Bacteria > Bacillati > Actinomycetota > Actinomycetes > Streptosporangiales > Thermomonosporaceae > Actinomadura > Actinomadura keratinilytica. The sequence goes on along the minus strand of NZ_BAABDO010000010.1, from coordinate 28,574 downwards.
TCGTGGCCGAGCTGGCCTACCGGTCCTGGGGGTACGCCGAACGCGGCGACGACCTTCTCGTCATGCACGGCGTGTTCGTCAAGCGCCTGGTGGTGGTGCCGTACGGGCGGATGCAGTTCGTGGACGTGACGGCCGGGCTGCTGGAGCAGTGGATGGGCATCGCCACCGTCCGCATGCACACCGCGGCCGCCGCGACGGACGCGGTGATCCCCGGTCTGCCGGCCGCCGAGGCGGCCTCCCTGCGCGACCGTCTGGCGCGTAAGGGCGAGGAACGGAGCATGGGCCTTTGAACGGCCTTCCCCAGCCTCCGGCGCCGTACGGAGGGCCGTATCGCGCCCCCGGGGCTTATGGGCCTCCCGCGCCCCCGGGGCCGTACCGGGTGCCGCCCGGGTACCCGGCCGGACGTCCGTATCCGCCGGTGCCGGGCCCGCACGGGCCGTTCTACGGGCAGGCCCCTCCGCCGGTGCGGTTCTCGGAGGGCGTGCACCGGCTGCACTGGGCGACCGGGCCGTTGCGGACGTTCGTCATTCTCGCCGTCTACTTCGTGCTGCTGGGCCTGCCGTTGCTGCTGGCCCGGGACGACGACGGCGTCGTCCTCGCCATCACCCCCGAGACGGTGGCGCGGTTCCTCGTCGTCACCATTCCCATGACGGGCATCGCCGTGGGCGTGGGGCTGTGGACGTGGCTGGCCCTGAGGTTCCGCGTGGACGGCGACGACCTGGTGGTGGAGACGGGGCTGCTGCGCAAGCGCACCCGGCGTATCCCGCTGTCGCGCGTCCAGGCCATCGACGTGGTGCGCCCCCTGGTGACGCGCCTGTTCGCCTTGGCCGAGGTACGGGTGGAGTTGGCCGGAGGCGAGCAGAGCGAGATCGCCCTGCGTTACCTGGGGCGCAACACCGCGCAGCAGTTGCGCGCGGAGTTGCTGGCGCGCGCGGCGGGTCTTCCCGGCCACACCCCGGAAGCACCGGAACGACCGCTGTGGCGGGTCTCGGGCGGGGCGCTGTTCGGGTCGCTGGTGTTGCGGCTGCCGGTCCTGGGCACGGCCCTGCTGCTGCTCGTGTCGCTGGTGCTGCTCCTGCTGTACGCGGAGCTGGGCATGCTGGCCGTGGCCATTCCGGCGTTGCTCGGCCTGGTGCGCGCCGTGATCGCACCCTTGGTGATGTACAGCGCCTTCACCGTGGCGACGTCCCCGGACGGGATACGGCTGCGCTACGGGCTCCTGGAGACCCGCATGCAGACCGTCCCCCCGGGGCGGGTGCAGGCCATCAGCATCGTGGAGCCGTCCCTGTGGCGGCCCTTCGGGTGGGCGCGGCTCGACGTGACCGTGGCCGGGTACGCGGGGGAGCGCCAGGCGCTGTCGTCCGTGCTGGTGCCCGTGGCGCCCCGGCAGGTGGCGGTGCACCTGGTGGGGCAGGTGTTCCCGGGGGCGAACGTGGACGCCATCCAGCTGCTGCCCGCCTCGTCCAAGGGCCTTGCGAGCGGGACGGCCGGCGCCGGTACCGACGACCACGTGTTCGTGACCCGGCACGGCCTGCTCTGCCGCCGCACGGACGTGATCGCGCACGCGCGGGCGCAGAGCGTGCGGCTGACGGTGAATCCGCTGCAGCGCCTGCTCGGGCTGGCCACCGTCCACATCGACGCGCCGCCGGGCCCGGTGCGGGTCGCCGCGGCCGACCGCGACCTCGGCGAGGCCCGCGCCATCGTCGAGTCGACGGCGCGGCGCGCCCAGGCGGCGCGGGCCGTCGACGGCGACCCCGGCCGCTGGGCCGCCCGCTGACCCGGCTCCGGGAGCTGAAGGAGCGGCCTGTGCTCGGCGTGCGGCCCGGCCTCGATGCGCGTGGCCGGTTCCATCCTGCCCGGCGCCCGGCGCAACCGGCCGACGCGGTGGCGTCTCCCGCTCTAGTGGGGTTTGTGCATGTTGAGGGCTTAGAGTCCGGAGTATGAGCCTCCGGGGTATGAGCGAAGCCTCCGCGGCGGAGCGGGAGTACGATCCGTGGTCGCCCGAGTTCGTGGCCGATCCGTATCCGGTGTACGCGCGGCTGCGCGCCGAGCGGCCCGTCTTCTACCACGAGCCCACGAATCAGTGGGTGGTCACCCGGCACGCGGACGTGGACGCGCTGCTGCGCGACCGGCGCCTGGGCCGGTCCTACCTGCACGTCGCCACGCACGAGGAGTTCGGCCGCGAACCCGAGCCGGAGTTCCTCAAGCCGTTCTGGGACCTGATCCGCGCCGGGATGCTGGACGTGGAGCCGCCCGTGCACACCAGGCTGCGGCGGCTGGTGTCCAAGGCGTTCACCGCGCGGATGGTGGAGGGGCTGCGGCCCATGATCCGCGGGCTGGCCGAGGAGCTGGCCGGGGCGCTGGTCGCCAAGGGCGGCGGCGACCTGCTGGCCGAGGTCGCCGAGCCGCTGCCGGTCACCGTGATCGCCGAGATGCTGGGCGTGCCCGCGTCCGACCGCGGCCTGCTGCGGCCCTGGTCGGCCGACATCTGCGGGATGTACGAGCTGAACCCGTCGCCGCAGGCGCAGCGCACGGCGGTGCGCGCGGCCGTGGAGTTCTCCGACTACCTGCGCGGCCTGGCCCGCGAGCGGCGGGCCGCGCCCCGCGACGACCTGATCAGCGCGCTGGCCCAGGTGGTGGACGGGGGCGACCGGCTCACCGAGGACGAGCTGGTCGGCACCTGCGTGCTGCTGCTCAACGCCGGGCACGAGGCGACGGTGAACGCCACCGGCAACGCCTGGTGGGCGCTGTTCCGCAACCCCGGTGAGCTGGAGCGGCTGCGGGCCGACCACTCGCTGGTGCCGTCGGCCGTCGAGGAGCTGCTGCGCTACGACACCCCGGCGCCGATGTTCGAGCGGTGGGTGCTGGAGGACATCCAGGTGGCGGGCGTCGACATCCCGCGCGGCGCCGAGGTGGCGCTGCAGTTCGCCTCCGCCAACCGGGACGAGGCCGTGTTCCCCGAGCCGGACCGCCTCGACCTGGGGCGCGCCCCCAATCCGCACATCACGTTCGGGCTGGGCATCCACTACTGCCTGGGCGCCCCGCTGGGCCGCATCGAGCTGGCCGAGTCGTTCGGCGCGCTGCTGCGGCTCGCCCCGCGCATGCGGCTGGTGGACGAGCCCGAGTGGAAGCCCGGGTTCGTCCTGCGCGGCCTGCGGGCGCTGAACGTCGAGATCTGAAGCGTCCGGAACCTAATAGACGGACACCCGCGCGGCCAGGGACGCCGGCATGTCGATGCCCACGGTCTGGGCGAGCCACCCGAAGCTCCCCAGCCCGTCGGGGTCGATGAGCTCGGCGTCCTCACCGGCCGCGCACAGGGCCGCGACATACCCCCGCGGGTCGCTGCGCGCCATCTCCACGGGGGGACGCTCGCCCGTCAGGCCGAGGGCGCGCAGGGCCTCGCGCTGGGTGGTCAGCAGCGAGACGGTCGCCCCGGCCTCCTCGCCGGCCGACGTGCACGCGTCCAACGCCACATGGGCCGTGACGTCGCACGAACCGTCGGGCACGGCGGGGACGGCCGCGCCGTCGCGGTAGCCGGTCAGCGTCCCGTAGACGGGACGGGACGCCCGGGTGTGGGAGTAGTCCACCGCCACGGCCAGGCCCCGGCGCAGCCGCCTGATGACCGACGCCCACGCGGTGCAGCGCGGATGGCCCACCTCCGCGCGGTCGCCGGGTTCGCGCAGCGGCCACCAGCGCGCCAGCCAGCGGCGGTCCTCGGCGGACGGCTCCGGGCCGGGGCGCTCCTCGCCGGTGGCGGGGTCCACCAGCACCGTGCGCGGCCCGGCGGCGGTCTGCTCGACCACGTCGAGCGGCACGTTGTCCAGCCACTCGTTGGCGATGACCATCCCGGTGACGGCGTCCGGCAGGCCGCCGCGCCAGCGGATCCGCTCGGGCAGCCCGGGCGGGCGCGGCGCGATCTCCACCGCGATGGGCGCCAGCCGCGCGCCGAGACGGGGGTCGACGGCGTCGAGGATGCCCGCCAGCAGCCGTCCGGATCCGGCGCCCACGTCGACCAGGTCGACGCGGGGCGGATGGCCCAGCGCGGCGTCCACCTCGCCCAGCAGCCGGGCCATGGCCTCGGCGAACCGGGGCGAGGCGTGCACGGAGGTGCGGAAATGGTCTCCGGGGTTCTCCCCGCGCCGGTAGAACCCGTCCCGTCCGTACAGCGCCTGCTCCATCGCCGTGCGCCACGTCACCCACGCCGCCGCCACACCTCGACGTTACCGGCTGGCGGCGCACCGCGAGCGGAGGACGACGGCCACCGGGCGCGCCCGCCGACAAGGTCCCTACGAGGTTCCTTCCTGGGGGGTAGGCGGGTCCGACCGCAGGCTGATCCCGGGTGACGTGCGCGTACCTAGGGTGGACGGCATGGTCGGCAGAGCCTGGGACTGGGTACGGCGCAAACGCCCCCTCGTGGACTGCTTCTTCGCCTCGCCGTGGCTGCTGGTGACGGCCCCCGGGATCTACGGCGGGAAGGGCCACATCGGCCCCTGGGAGGGCGCGGCGCTGATCGCCGGGCTGCTCGGTCCGATGGCGCTGCGCCGCACGCTGCCGCGCACGACGTTCGCCGCGGTGGCGCTGGTGTCGTTCGTGCAGTGGGCGGCGGGCCTGGACGTCGTCCCGGCGAACGGTGCGGTGCTGATGGGGCTGTACACCGTCGCGGCGGGGCCGTCGTTCCGGTGGGGGCTGGCCGCGCTGGCCGTGACGGTGGTGGGCGCGGCGATGGCGACGGCGCGGTACATCTCCGACGTCGACCAGTTCAAGTACGCCTTCCTGATGCTGGCGGGCATGGCGCTGGGCGTGTGGCTGCTGGGGCTGCACATGCGCACGCGCCGCCAGTACCTGCGGTCCCTGGAGGAGCGGGCCGAACGGCTGGAACGCGAACGCGAGACCGAGGTGCGGATCGCCATGGCCGCCGAACGGGCCCGCATCGCGCGCGAGCTGCACGACGTGGTGGCGCACAACGTCAGCGTGATCGTCGTGCAGGCGGACGGCGCCTGGTACGCCCTGGAGGGCGACCCGGCCCGGGCGCGGCGCGCGCTGGAGGCGATCTCGACGACGGGGCGGCAGGCGCTGACCGAGATGCGGCGGCTGCTGGGCGTGCTGCGCGAGGGCGCCGAGGAGGCGCCGTCCCGGGCGGCCGCGTCGGAACCGGCCGAGGGCGCGTTCGCGCCGCAGCCCGGGGTGGACCAGCTCGCCGACCTGGTGGAGAAGGTGCGCGCGGCCGGGCTGCCGGTGGAGTTCGACAGCGAGGGGACGCCGCCGGAGATGTCGCAGGGCCGGGAGCTGACCGTCTTCCGGATCGTCCAGGAGGCGCTGACCAATACCCTCAAGCACGGCGGCCCGCACGCCACCGCCCGGGTCCGGCTCCGCTACGGCGCCGACGCGCTGGACATCGAGGTGGCCGACGACGGGCGCGGCGCAGCGGCGGCCGACGACGGCCGCGGGCACGGCCTGGCCGGGATGCGCGAGCGCGTCGCCGTGTACGGGGGGCACGTGCGCGCCGGGCCGCGGCCGGGCGGCGGTTTCGAGGTGGTCGCGAGGATTCCGTTGCGCGAGGAGGTCAGGACGTGAGCGAGCCGCGGTGGGCCGGGGACGGGCCCGACGGCGAGCGGCCGGTGCGGGTGCTGCTGGTGGACGACCAGGAGCTGGTGCGGGCGGGCTTTTCGATGGTGCTGGACGCCCAGCCCGACATCGAGGTCGTCGGGGAGGCCGGGGACGGCGCGCAGGCCCTGGAGCGGCTGCGGGCCACGCGCGCCGACGTGGTGCTCATGGACGTGCGGATGCCGCGCATGGACGGCATCGAGGCGACCCGGCGGATCGTGTCCGGCGCGTACCCGGGTCCGCCCAAGGTGATCATCCTGACCACGTTCGACCTGGACGAGTACGCCTTCGCCGCGATCAAGGCGGGGGCCGGGGGGTTCCTGCTCAAGGACGCCGGGCCGGCGCAGCTGATCGAGGCGATCCGGGCGGTGCACTCGGGCGACGCGGTGGTGGCGCCCAGCACGACCCGGCGGCTGCTGGACCGGTTCGCCGTGCACCTGCCGGACGCCGAGCGCAAGGCGGTGGGGGCGCTGGACGCGCTGACCGAGCGCGAGCGCGAGGTGCTGCTGCTGGTGGCGCGCGGGCTGTCCAACGCCGAGATCGCCGGGCGGCTGTACGTGTCGGAGGCGACCGTCAAGACGCATATGGGGCGGATCCTGACCAAGCTGGGGCTGCGGGACCGGGTCCAGGCGGTGGTGTTCGCGTACGAGACGGGGCTGGTCAAAAGCGGGCAGAACAGTCACGGTGAGTAATGAAAACCTTGCGCTGAGGTGACTTTTTGCGACCGGAGTTGCCGTTCGCTTTCCGTTACCAGTGAGTAGCTGAATAACTACCGGTGGTTACCTCACCGAGGTGACGCGCACATGCGACTGGCGGGGTCCGTCCGGGCCCCGACAAATCGGGAGGATTCTCGTGCTCAAGAAGCTCGCCGCCACCGGCGTCCTCGGTTTCGCCGTCTCCGGTGCCGCGCTGCTGGCTGCGGCGCCCGCCCACGCCGACATCGTCACCAGCGGCGTCGGCGGGGTGCTCTCCGGCAACCAGATCCCCGTCACGGCCAACGTGCCGGTCAGCGCCTGCGGCAACTCCGTGCAGGCGCTGACCGCCCTCGGCCTCGCCGGCGCTGGCTGCACGGGCGGTGCCGCGGTGACCAACCCGCGGCCGTACGGCTACTGATCCGCCGGCGCTGATCGGCGCGGTGCGACCCCGGGGGCACCGCCGCTGATCGGCGCAGGGCGGGCGACGAGAGCGCCGGAGACCGACCAGGTCTCCGGCGCTCTGTCGTGTGCGCCTCGTGGTGTGCCCTGTCGTGTGTGCCCTGTCGTGTGTGCCCTGTCGTGTGTGCCCTGTCGTGTGTGCCCTGTCG
>NZ_BAABDO010000010.1:0-21569 GCF_039539665.1 Actinomadura keratinilytica | reverse complement strand
CGTGTGTGCTCGGTCGTATGCGCTCCCGCGTGCGCGGCGGGCGCCCGGTCGGCTCGCCGAAGGACGGGGCCGTACGACTCAAGTCGTACGCGGCGCCGCGCGGTAGCCCAGGCGCCGACACCGATCGTGGCCGCGCGGTCGATGGCGGGACGGCGCCGGATTCCTAGCGTGGAGCACGTTGTCAACGTCCACGAAGGAGCCAGCGTGACCAGCACGTTCACCAGCCCCGGCGAAGGGGCGGCCGCCTCCGCCGGGGCCGCCGCGCCGCCCGCCGTCACCGCCGTGGAGGTGTCCAAGGTGTACGGCGGCGGCGACGCCGCGGTGCACGCGCTGCGCGGGGTCAGCGTCGCGTTCGCCCGCGGTGCGTTCACCGCGATCATGGGCCCGTCCGGGTCCGGCAAGTCCACCCTCATGCACTGCCTGGCCGGGCTCGACACCGTCAGCGGCGGCCGGGTCATGCTCGGCGACACCCAGTTGACCGGGCTGAAGGACCGGCAGCTGACGATGCTGCGCCGCGACCGCATCGGGTTCATCTTCCAGGCCTTCAACCTGCTGCCGACCCTCACCGCCGAGCAGAACATCCGGCTGCCCCTGGAACTGGCCGGACGCAAGGCCGACCAGGCGTGGTTCGACCGCGTCGTCGACGTGGTCGGCCTGCGCGACCGGCTCGGCCACCGGCCCAACCAGCTGTCGGGCGGCCAGCAGCAGCGGGTGGCGTGCGCCCGCGCCCTCGTCGCCCGCCCCGAGGTGATCTTCGCGGACGAGCCCACCGGCAACCTGGACTCGCGCGCCGGCGCCGAGGTGCTCGGCTTCCTGCGGGCGTCGGTCCGCGAGATGGGGCAGACGATCGTGATGGTCACCCACGACCCGGTGGCCGCCTCGTACGCCGACCGCGTGGTGTTCCTGCGCGACGGCCAGATCGTCTCGGAGCTCCTGCAGCCGACCCCCGACACCGTGCTCGACCGGCTCGCCCGCATCACCGGGGGCGCCGAGGAGCCGTCCGCCGGGACCGAGCGGAACCGGGCGGGCTGAGCGGTGCTGAAGACGACACTGGCGGGCCTGCGCGCCCGCAAGCTGCGGCTGCTGCTCACCGGCCTGGCCATCACCCTCGGCGTCGGGTTCATCGCCGGCACCTTCGTCCTCACCGACACCATGCAGGCGGGCGTGACCGGGAAGTTCGCCCGGTCCGCCGACAAGGTCGACCTGGCGGTGCTGCCCGAGAAGGACGGCGGGCAGCTGCCCGCCGCGCTGCTGGACCGCGTCCGCGCCCTGCCGGGCGTGACCGACGCGCAGGGCACCGTGCGCGGCGACGCCGTGCTCATCGGCCGCGATGGCAGGGCCGTCGGCGACATGCCCACCGTCGGGATCTCGGTGCCGACCGGACGGCTGCTGCGCTTCGACATCGAACGCGGCCGGCCGCCCGCGGGCCCCGCCGAGGCCGTGCTGGCCACCGAGACCGCCGACCGGGCGAAGTTCACCGTCGGCCAGACGATCACCGTGCTGGACCACCGGCGGCGCCCGCACCGCTTCACCGTCGTCGGGCTGGCCGACTTCGGCATCGACCGGGAGGCGAGCATGCGCGGCGCGGTCGGCTTCGACGCCGCCACCGCCATGCGCGTCACCGGCAAGCGGACCTACCAGGAGATCGACATCCTGGGCACCGCCGACCGCGCCGCGGTCGCCGCCGCCGCGGGACCCGGCGCCGAGGTGGTGGACGGCGAGGAGCTGGGCGAGCGGCTCGCCGCCCTCGCCGGCGCCGACATGAAGCTCATCAGGTCCGGCCTGCTGCTCTTCGGGCTGGTGTCGATGCTGGTGTCGGCGCTGGTCATCTACAACACCTTCGCGATCCTCATCGCCCAGCGGATGCGCGAGATGGCGCTGCTGCGGTGCGTCGGCGCCACCCGGCGGCAGCTGTTCGGCGGCGTGCTCGCCGAGTCGGCGGTCGTCGGGCTGGTCGGTTCGCTGCTCGGCCTGGCCGTCGGGTTCGGCCTCGGCGCGGGAGCGGTGGCGCTGCTGGGCCGCACCGACCTGGACATCCCCGCCGACGGGCTGACGCTGGCGCCCCGGACGGTCGCCGTGGGCCTGCTGACCGGCGTGCTCGTGACGATGGCGTCCGCGGTGCTGCCCGCCCGCGCCGCCACCCGCGTCGCCCCCGTCGCCGCGCTGCGCACCGACCTCGAACCGGGCACGGATCGGTTCCGGATCGGCCTGCCGCGCCTGGCCGTCGGGGCGCTGTGCGGGGTGCCCGGCCTGGTCCTCCTCTGGTACGGCGCGGCGGTGATGGACAAGGGCGAGAGCGCGATGTTCACCGTGGCGGGCGGCGGCGCGCTGACGTTCGTCGCGGTGACCGCGCTGATGCCCGCCCTGGTGCGGCCGCTGGGACGGGTCGCGGGCGCGCTGCCCGCCCGCCTGGCCGGGGTGCCGGGACGGCTCGCGGTGGAGAACGCGCGGCGCTCCCCGCGGCGCACCGCCACCACGACGATCGCGTTGACCATCGGCGTCGGCCTGATGACGATGTTCACGGTGCTCGGCGCCAGCGTCGCCGCCACCGTCGACGAGCGGATGGCCGAGGAGTTCCCCGTGGACTTCCAGCTCGTGCCCCAGTTCGGCGGCACCGACGAGCAGCGCATCCCGCACGAGCTGGCCGTCCGCCTGCGCGCGCTGCCGCAGATCGCCGCCGTCACCGAGATGCGCCAGCAGAAGGTGCGCGTCACCGGGGCCGCGGGCCGCACCGTGGACGGGCGGGTCGGCGCGCTCACCACGTCCTCCCTCGGCACCGTCATCAAGCCGGAGTTCACCGGCGGTGCGCTGGCGGACCTGCGGCCGGGCACGGTGGCGGTCACGACCACGACCGCGCGCTCCCAGGGGCTGCGGATCGGCTCGACCGTCCGGATGCAGACCGCGCGGGGCCCGCTGACGCTGAAGGTCGTCGGCACGACCGTCGACGGCCCGGTCCCGCCGTATCTGGTCACCGAGTCCGACTTCGACCGGTACTTCGGCATCCGGGACGCGACGCTGCTCTTCGTCAACGCGCGCGACGGCGCCGCCGGCGAGGGTGCGCGGGCCGCCGTGGAGGCCGCCCTCAAGCCGTATCCGACGGTGCGGGTGACCTCTGTCGCGGAGCTGAAGAAGCAGTACACCGACGCCGTCGACACGATGGTGGTGATCTTCGCGGCGCTGCTCGGGCTGGCCATCGTCATCGCGCTGTTCGGCATCGCCAACACGCTGACGCTGTCGGTGGTCGAGCGCACCCGCGAGTCGGCGCTGCTGCGCGCGCTCGGCGTCACCCGGCGCCAGCTGCGCCGGATGCTGTCGGTGGAGGCGCTGGTCATGGCGCTGATCGGCGCGGTCACCGGGGTGGCGATCGGGGTCGGGTCCGGATGGGCGGTGGTCACCGCGATGGACGAGGACATCGTCATCTCGCTGCCGTACCCGCGGATCGCCCTGTTCGTGGTGCTGGCGGCGGTCGCCGGGACGCTGGCGGCGGTGCTGCCCGCCCGCCGCGCCGCCAAGACGTCCGTCGTCGAGGCCCTCTCCCACGACTGACACCTCGGCCGAGGCCGCCCGCCCCGCCGTCCGCCCGCCCGCGGACGGCGGGGCGCAGCCGTGTTCGCCCCGTGTCCCACCTGCGCAGATCCGGGCCACCGGCATATCGTCGCGGGCAAGTCGCCGAACCGGTGCGGCGCGCACCCGGCCCGGCGGGGGGAACGCGCCCGCCGCGCGGGTACTCTGGGTCGCGCACGTCCGGTACCTAGCCGAGGACTGGAACGAACCCATGGACTCACACGTCACGCCGTCTTCCGCCGCGCCCGGGGACGGGCCGGAAGGGTCCGGCGGACGGCCCGAGGACCGTCCCGCCCGCCTGGCGGTCGGCGTTCTCGGAGCCGGCCGGGTGGGCAGCGCCCTGGGCGCCGCCCTCGCCCGCGCCGGGCACCGCGTCGTCGCCGCGGCGGCCGTGTCGGAGGCGTCCCGGCGGCGCGCCGAGGAGCGCCTGCCCGGAGCCGTCGTCACCACTCCGCAGGAGACCGTGGCCGCCGCCGACCTGGTGCTGCTGACCGTCCCGGACGACGCGCTGCCCGAGCTGGCCGAGGGCCTGGCCGCCACCGGCGTCCCGATCGAGGGCAAGCTCCTGGCGCACACCAGCGGACGGTACGGCGCCGACGTCCTGGCGCCCCTCACCCGCGCCGGGGGCCTGCCGCTGGCGCTGCACCCGGTGATGACCTTCACCGGACGGCCCGACGACCTCAACCGGCTGACCGGCATCTCCTTCGGGGTCACCGCGCCCGAGCCGCTGCGCCCCGTCGCCGAGGCGCTGGTGGTGGAGATGGGCGGCGAGCCGGTGTGGATCCCCGAGGAGCGCCGCCCGCTCTACCACGCCGCCCTCGCCGGCGGCGCCAACCACCTGGTCACGCTCGTGGTCGAGGCGATGGACCTGCTGCGCGCGGCGGGCGCGCCGGAGCCGGGCCGCATGCTCGGCCCGCTGCTCGGCGCCGCCCTGGACAACGGGCTGCGCCTGGGCATCGGCGGGCTCACCGGGCCGGTCGCCCGCGGCGACGCGGGCACGGTCGCCGCGCACGTCGCCGAGCTGGGCCGCGTCTCGCCGCAGAGCCGCAGCGCCTACGTGGCGCTGGCCCGGCTCACCGCCGACCGGGCCCTGGCCGCCGGACTGCTCAAGGCCGAGGACGCCGAACGGCTGCTCGGGGTTCTGGCCGACTGACCGTCCCGGCCGATCGGATCCTCCCGGCGGCGGGCCGTCCGGGCGGAGCGAAGGAGGAGGACCAGATGACCGGTGCCACCGGTGTCGATCAGGTGAAGGAGAGGGCGTGACTCCCGTCATCGCCAGGACGCGCGAGGAGCTGGCCGCCGTGCGCGGCGGCGTGACCGGGCGGCTCGCGCTCGTCCCCACCATGGGGGCGCTGCACGAGGGGCACCGGTCGCTGATCCGCCGGGCCCGCGAGCTGGCCGACACGGTCGTGGTCAGCATCTTCGTCAACCCGCTGCAGTTCGGGCCGGACGAGGACTTCGACCGCTATCCGCGCACGTTCGCGGCCGACGTCGAGGCGTGCGCCGCCGAGGGCGTCGACATCGTCTTCGCGCCGACCCGCGAGGTCATGTACCCGACCGAGCCGCTGGTGCGGCTGGACTCCGGGCCGATGGGGGCCGTCGTGGAGGGCGTCACCCGGCCCGGCCACTTCGACGGGGTCCTGACGGTCGTGCTGAAGCTGTTCAACCTGGTGCGTCCCGATCTGGCGGTGTTCGGCGAGAAGGACGCCCAGCAGCTGGCGCTCATCCGCCGGATGGTGGCCGACCTGGACGTGCCGGTCGAGATCGTGGCCGGTCCGACCGTCCGGGAGAGCGACGGGCTGGCGCTGTCCAGCCGCAACCGCTACCTGTCGGCGGCCGAGCGGCGCACGGCGCTGGCGCTGTCGCAGGCGCTGCGGGCGGGGGCGGACGCCGCCGCCGGCGGGCCGTCCGCCGTGCGGCAGGCCGCCCGCGCCGTGCTCGACAAGGCCGCCGCGGCCGACCCCCCGCTCGCGCTCGACTACCTGGTCCTGGTCGATCCGGCCACGTTCACCGAGGTCGACGACGTCCACACCGGTCCGGCCGTGCTCGCCGTGGCGGGCCGGGTCGGCGCCACCCATCTGATCGACAACGTGCCCCTGCGGTTCGGCGAGGAGTCCTGATGTTCCGGACGATGTTCAAGTCGAAGATCCACCGTGCCACCGTGACCCAGGCCGACCTGCACTACGTCGGCTCGCTCACCGTCGACCAGGACCTGATGGACGCCGCCGACCTGCTGCCCGGCGAGCAGGTGCAGGTCGTGGACATCGACAACGGCGCCCGGTTGGAGACCTACCTGATCCCCGGGGAGCGCGGCTCGGGCGTGATCGGCATCAACGGCGCGGCGGCCCGGCTCGTGCAGCCCGGCGACCTGGTCATCATCATCAGCTACGCGGCCATGACCGACGAGGAGGCCCGGTCCTTCACCCCCTCGGTCGTGCACGTCGACCGGGACAACAAGATCATCTCGCTGGGGGACGACCCGGCCGAGCCCGTCCCCGGCAGCGCGCAGACCCGCGGCGACCTGGTCCACGGCTGATCGCCGGCGGCCGAATTCCAGACCCGGGCGTTCGGGACGGATCGGGTTAATGTCACAATGACGAGAACCGATCCCAGAGGAGGGGGCATGATCCCTCGGCTGCTCGCCGCCCCGGCGCCCGGATGGACGGCCGACACCGACGTGGTGGTGATCGGCTCGGGCATCGCCGGGCTGGTCACCGCGCTGCGCTGCCGACCGCACGGGCGGGTCCTGCTGGTCACCAAGGCGCTGCTGGACGCGGGCTCGACGCGCTGGGCGCAGGGCGGCATCGCCGCCGCGCTCGCGGCCGACGACGACCCCGGCGAGCACCTGGCCGACACCCTCACCGCGGGCGTCGGACTGTGCGACGAGGCGGCGGTGCGGGTCCTGGTCACCGAGGGGCCGGACGCGGTGCGGCGGCTGATCGAGCTGGGCGCCCAGTTCGACCGCGCCGCCGACGGGAGCATCGCGCTGACCCGGGAGGGCGGCCACCGCAGGCGCCGCATCGCGCACGCCGGCGGCGACGCCACCGGCGCGGAGATCAGCCGGGCGCTGCGGGCCGCGCTCAAGGACGCCGACATCGAGGTGGTCGAGCACGCCCTCGTCCTCGACCTGCTCAAGGACGCGGCCGGCCGCGCCGCCGGCGTCACCCTGCACGTCATGGGGGAGGGGCAGCCCGGCGGGGTCGGCGCGGTGCGGGCCCGGGCCGTGGTGCTCGCCACCGGCGGGCTCGGCCAGGTGTTTTCGGCCACTACCAATCCCGACGTGTCCACCGGTGACGGCGTGGCGCTGGCGCTGCGCGCCGGAGCCGAGGTCACCGACCTGGAGTTCGTCCAGTTCCACCCGACCGTGCTGTGGCTGGGCGACGGCGCGCGCGGGCAGCAGCCGCTGGTCTCCGAGGCCGTGCGCGGCGAGGGCGCCCACCTCGTCGACGCGTCCGGCACCCGGTTCATGGTCGGCCGGCACGAGCTGGCCGAACTCGCCCCCCGCGACGTCGTGGCCAAGGGCATCATGAGCAGGATGAGGGAGACCGGGGAGCCGCACATGCTGCTGGACGGGCGGCACCTGGGCGCACGCATGTGGGAGCGGCGCTTCCCCACGATCCTGGCCGCCTGCCGCGACCGCGGCATCGACCCGGTGACCGAGCCGATACCCGTGGTTCCGGCCGCCCACTATGCGAGCGGCGGGGTGCGCACGGACCTTTTCGGACGCACCTCCGTCCCCGGCCTGTACGCGTGCGGCGAGGTCGCCTGCACCGGCGTGCACGGCGCCAACCGGCTGGCCTCCAACTCGCTGCTGGAGGGCCTGGTCTTCGCCGAGCGCATCGCCGCGGCGCTGCCCGGCGACCTCGGCGCGGCCGCCGGGGAGCCCGAGCCGCCGCGGGGCGCGCAGGGCCTCGTCCACCCGGACGCGCGCGCCGAGATCCAGCGGATCATGACCGCGTACGCCGGGGTGCTCCGCGCCGCCGACGGCCTCGCCGCCGCGGCCCGCGAACTCGCCCGCCTCGCCGCCACGGCACCGGCGCGCGCCGCCGAACCGGGCGTGGCGGCCTGGGAGGCGACGAACCTGCTCACCGTCGCCTCCGCGATCGTCGCCGCGGCCGGCCGGCGCACCGAGACGCGCGGCAGCCACTGGCGCGAGGACCACCCCGACCGCGACGACGACGCCTGGCGCGGTCACCTCGTCACCCGTCTCGCCGACGGGGGGCTCACCACCACCTACGAAGGGATGGCGATCCGATGACGCCGGAGCTGGAGACCCGGCTGCGCGACGCCGGGCTCGATCCACAGGCTGTGGAGAACCTCGTGCGGACGGCGCTGGCCGAGGACGGGGACGCCGACGTCACCAGCGAACCCGTCTTCGCCCCGCACGACACCGCCTCCGGGGACTTCACCGCCCGCGAGGACGGCGTGGTCGCCGGCATCCCCGTGGCCGAGGTCGTCCTCGAACTGCTCGGCGTGACCTGCCGGGCCAGGGCCGCCGACGGCGACCGGGTGACCGCCGGGCAGGTGCTGCTGTCCGCGCACGGCCCCACCAGGGCGCTGCTGCGCGCCGAGCGGACCGCCCTCAACCTGCTGTGCCATCTGTCCGGCATCGCCACCGCCACGCGCGCGTGGGCGGACGCGATGGCCGGCACCAAGGCCAGGGTCCGCGACACCCGCAAGACCCTGCCCGGACTGCGCGCCCTGCAGAAGTACGCGGTGCGCTGCGGCGGCGGCGTCAACCACCGGATGGGCCTGCACGACTCCGCGCTGATCAAGGACAACCACATCGCCGCCGCGGGGTCGATCACCAAGGCGTACCGGGCGATCCGCGACGTCTACCCGTCCCTGCACGTCCAGGTGGAGTGCGACACCCTCGCCCAGGTGCGCGAGGCGCTCGCGGCGGGCGCCACCTCGATCCTGCTCGACAACATGAGCACCGCCGACATGGCCGAGGCGGTCCGCCTGGTGGACGGCCGCGCCGAGCTGGAGGCCAGCGGCGGGCTCACTCTGGACCGGGCCCGAGACGTCGCCGTGACCGGTGTGGACTACCTTTCCGTTGGTGCGCTGACCCACTCGGCGCGAGTGTTCGACATCGGCCTTGACTTCACCTGACCAGCGGGGACCTGATGCTGCTTACCATCGACGTCGGCAACACCCACACCGTGCTCGGCCTGTTCGAGGGCACGGAGGTGATCGAGCACTGGAGGATCAACACCGATCCGCGGCGCACCGCCGACGAGATCGCCGTGGTCCTGCAGGGCCTGGTCCAGCAGAGCCCGCTGCTGGTCGAGACCGACATCAGCGGCATCGCCCTGTGCTCGACGGTCCCGTCCGTGCTGCACGAGATGCGGGAGATGTGCCGCCGCTACTACGGCGACGTGCCCGCCGTGATCGTGGAGCCGGGGGTGAAGACCGGGGTGCCGGTCCGGATGGACAACCCCAAGGAGGTCGGCGCCGACCGGATCGTCAACGCGCTGGCCGCCGTGCACACCCACGGCGGCCCGGCGATCGTCGTCGACTTCGGCACCGCCACCACGTTCGACGCGGTGTCGGCCAAGGGCGAGTACGTGGGCGGCGCCATCGCCCCCGGCATCGAGATCTCCATCGACGCGCTGTCGGTGCGCGGCGCCCAGCTGCACAAGATCGAGCTGGTCCGGCCGCGCAACGTGATCGCCAAGAACACCGTGGAGGCCCTGCAGTCGGGCATCATCTTCGGCTTCGCCGGGCAGGTCGACGGGCTGGTGGAGCGCATGGCCGAGGAGCTGGCCCCCGACCCGGCCGAGGTCACGGTCATCGCGACGGGCGGCCTGGCCCCGCTGGTGCTGGAGGAGGCCCGCTGCATCGACGTCTACGAGCCGTGGCTCACCCTCATCGGCCTGCGCCTGATCTACGAACGCAACACCGCGTGACGCCGCCGCGGGCGCCGGCCGGTTCTCGCCGCCCGCCCGGCGGGGCCGGCCGGCTCGCGAAGGCCGACGGGTGCGCAAGCCGCTCACGTGGATCGATAGCCTTGAGCCCGTGAGTGACGCGACCTACGACGAGCTTCCGGAGCAGATGCGGGTGCGCCGGGAGAAGCTGGACCGGCTCCGCGAGAACGGCATCGATCCGTACCCGGTCGGCTTCCCGCGCACCGCGACCATCGGTGAGATCCGGGCGAAACACCCCGATCTCGAGCCGGGCACCGAGACCGGCGAGAAGGTCGGCGTCGCCGGGCGCGTCATGCTCATCCGCAACACCGGCAAGCTGTGCTTCGCCACCATCCGCGACGGCTCCGGCGACCTGCAGATCATGCTGTCGCTGGCCAACGTGGGGCAGGAGCAGCTCGACTTCTGGAAGCGCGAGGTGGACCTCGGCGACCATATCGGCGTGGAGGGCGAGGTCGTCACCTCCCGCCGCGGCGAGCTGTCGGTCATGGCCGACCGGTTCCAGATCACCGCCAAGTGCCTGCGGCCGCTGCCGGAGAAGCACGTCGGCCTCACCGACCCCGAGGCCCGGGTGCGGCTGCGCTACGTCGACCTGATCGTCAACGACGAGGCGCGCCGGATGGCCCGGCTGCGCAGCGACACCGTCCGGGCGGTGCGCGACTTCTGGCACGAGGAGGGGTACCTCGAGGTCGAGACCCCGATGCTGCAGCCGATCCACGGCGGGGCGGCGGCCCGGCCGTTCGTGACGCACATCAACGCCTACGACATGGACCTCTACCTGCGGATCGCGATCGAGCTGTACCTCAAGCGGCTCGTCGTCGGCGGGATCGAGAAGGTCTTCGAGATCAACCGCAACTTCCGCAACGAGGGCGCGGACTCCACGCACAACCCCGAGTTCACGATGCTCGAGGCGTACGGCACCTACCTCGACTACAACGACATGGCCGACCTCACCCAGCGCCTCTACCAGCGCTGCGTCGAGGCCGCGCTGGGCACGACGGTGGTGGTGCGCGACGGCCGCGAGATCGACCTCGGCCTGCCCGAGTGGCCGCGGATCACGCTGTACGGGGCGGTGTCGCAGGCGCTCGGCGAGGAGGTCACCCCGCACACTCCGCTGGAGCAGGTGCGCAAGTACGCCGACGCGCGCGGCATCTCCTGGGACCCCAAGTGGGGGCAGGGCAAGCTCGTCCAGGAGATCTTCGAGGAGCTGGTCGAGCACACGCTCGTGCAGCCGACGTTCGTCATGGACTACCCGCTGGAGACCTCGCCGCTCACCCGGCAGCACCGCGAGGAGCCGCTGCTCACCGAGAAGTGGGACCTCATCGGGTTCGGCACCGAGCTGGGCACCGCCTACTCGGAGCTGATCGACCCGGTCGAGCAGCGGCGCCGGCTCACCGAGCAGTCGCTGCTGGCGGCCGGCGGCGACCCGGAGGCCATGCAGCTGGACGAGGACTTCCTGCGCGCCCTGGAGTACGCGATGCCGCCCACCGGCGGCGTCGGCGTCGGCATCGACCGGATGATCATGGCGTTCACCGGCAAGAACATCCGCGAGACGATCCTGTTCCCGCTGGTCAAGCCCGAGTGACGCGGTCGGCGGCGCGACTGCGCGGCCGCGCCGCCGACCGCTAGGCCGATTCGCGCACGACCAGCTCGGGCGTCAGCACGATCTGGCGGTGCTCGTGCCGGGGGCCCTCGGCCGCCTCGGCGGCCTCGGTGAGGGCCAGCTCGGCGGCCGCCCGGCCCAGCTCGTGCCGGGGCTGGCGGACCGTGGTCAGCGGGACGGCCGCGGTGGCCGCCAGCTCGATGTCGTCGTAGCCGATCACGGCCACGTCCTCGGGCACCCGCACGCCCTGCCGCACCAGCTCGTTCACCAGCCCGACGGCCAGCAGGTCGTTGGCGCAGAACACGCCGGTCGGCACCGGGTCCAGCGCCAGCAGGCGGCGCGCCGCGGCCGCGCCCTCGGTCGGCGTCAGCGTCGCCTGCGCCAGCGTGACCGCGGGTTCGCGCCCCGCCTGGGCGAGGGCGTGCGCGGCGCCGTCCAGCCGCTCCTGGCAGGGCTGCGGATGCGGATCGCCGGTCACGAACGCCAGCCGCTCGCGGCCCAGGCCGAGCAGGTGCCCGGCGGCGACGGCGCCGCCCGCGACATGATCGACCCGCACCGAGCACACGCCGGGTTCGGTGTGGTCCAGCAGCACCACCGTCATGCCCGCCGCGCGCAGCCGCACGATGCCGAACGGTCCCAGCCCCACCGGCGTGATCAGCACTCCCGCGGCCTGCTGCTGCTCCAGCAGCTCCAGGCAGCGGCGCTCCTTGTCGGCGGAGTGGTCGTTGGTCAGCCACAGCGCGTCGTGGCCCGCCGCGTTGAGGGCCTGCTCGGCGCCGCGGGCCACGTCGGTGGCGTACGGATTGGTCAGGTCCTCCACGACCACGCCGAACGGGCGCGGGCGCGGCCCGGACGGACCGCAGTCCGCGCGCCGCCCGCCCTGGCGCAGCCGCCGGGCGGACTCGTTGCGTACGAAGCCGAGCTCCTCGATGGCCGCGCGGACGCGGTCGCGGGTGGCTTCGGCCACGAGATCTGGCCGGTTTAGGACATTCGAAACGGTCCCAACTGAGACCCCGGCGCGCCTCGCGACTTCCCGGATACTGCTTGGAGGCAAGACTCTCCTCGTCGACCCCGGACTGGTTTTCGCAGGTTATCGAGTTGTCCGCACCGAACCCCCGCGAACCCGGTCGCGGACCGTAGTAACAAGAGCACACAACGTGCCCAATCCGTGCTTGACGGGCCGGATCCGGCCGCCTAGCGTTCCGAGCCGAAGCGTGCCTTGAAACGATTCACGATCATCGCCCCCGATGGTATGGGCGAATCGGACGAGGAGGGATGGGTTGACGTGACCGGCGAGCGGGACCCGTCCCGGACACGGCGTGCTCCGCCGAGGCCCGCCACATCATCGTGCGCGCGCCCGAGGCGCCGAGGCGCATCCGCGTCCGGTCGGCCCAACGACTGAATCGTTACCCGGGGTTCCCGTTCGGCGCCGAGCAATCGGCCCATCGGCCACCTCCGGCCAAGCGCGCCAGACGGCAAGGCCCACCGATGATCTCGGTCCGGCTCCCCGCCCCGGACCCGGCAACCCGACGCGTACAGATCAAGGCCCGCCCGTGCCTGTGCAGCGGACGGCTGCATCCCCGCGGTCATCACCACGGACGAGGGAGGACGGAGTGGAACAGGCCACCATCGCACGTCGTGGCACCGACGACCTGCGCCTCACCGAAGAGGAGATCAAGCTTCTCGCGCAGATCGCCAGCGGTGTCACCGCGGACGTGGCGGCACGAAAGCTGGAGCTGAGCGCCCGGACCCTGCGCCGCCGGCTGCGGACAATCTGCGACCGGCTGGAGGTCAACACGCCCATCGAGGCCGTGGTCTGGGCGGCCCGGCGCCAGCTCATCTAGGGGAGCGCGCCCCCGCACCCGCCCCCCGGCGGGCGGCGGCGCGAAAGCATCTGACCGAGCATCGGGGACCACCGTCCGGCCCCGCGCGGCGACGTCTGCGGCCCCTCGGGTGAACCCCCGCGGGGAGGCGTCGCCGCGGACGTGGTCCGACGACAGGGTCGGCGGCCAGACCTGCGACGGCAGGGTCGGCGACAAGGTCGGCGGCATGGTCCGATACGGCGGCCGCGGCACGTCCGCAGGCCCGTGCCCGCCGGTCGGCCCGGACCGCTCACCCCAGGGCGGCATGAACCGTGCCCACCGGTGGCCTCAGGCGACCCGGACCGCACCCGCGAACGGGCGGCCCGCCATCGGCGCGATCTTCACCACGTCGCCGGTCTGCGGCGCGTGCAGCATCTTGCCGTTGCCGACGTACAGGCCCACGTGGTGCAGGTCGGAGTAGAAGAACACCAGGTCGCCGGGCTGCAGCTGGTCGCGGGAGATGTGCGTGCCGGCGTTCCACTGGCTGCCGGTGTAGTGCGGCAGGCTGATGCCCACCTGCCGGTAGGCCCACATCACCAGGCCGGAGCAGTCGAAGGCGTTCGGCCCCTCCGCGCCCCACACGTACGGCTTGCCGATCTTGGTCATCGCGTACCGCAGCGCCTGGGCGGCCTTCCCGGTGCCGACCACGGGCAGCTTGGTCAGCTGCGTGGGGTCGCGCTTGACCAGCTTGCCGCGGACCTTCTCGTAGGCCGTGGTGACCTTCTTGCGCTGCTCCTGCAGCTGCGTGCGCAGCTGCTCGACCTGCTTGGCGCGCGCCTCGGCGGACTTGCGGGCCCGCTCGGCGGCCTGCATGGCCTGCATCAGGCCCTGCACCTTGGTGCCGTCCTGGGTGGCGAAGTAGTGCAGCGTGGCGGCCTGGTCGAGCATCGCCTGCGGGTTCTGCGCGGCCAGGAACGAGACCGTCGGGTCGGCGCCGCCCTGCATGTAGCTGGTGGCCGCCAGGGTGCCGACCTTGGCGCGCTCCTCCTCCAGCGCCTTCTGCTGGCGCTTGGCGTTGTCGCCCGCCACCTTGGCGGCGCGCTGCGACTGCTTCAGCTTGACGCGCAGCCCGTTGTACTGCTCGGTGAGCTGCTCCAGCTGGTCGGCGAGCTTGGTCGCCTGCTCGCGCAGCTCCTTGGTGGACGGCTCGGGCTCGGCCTGCGCGGCGGGGGCGGGCGCGGCCACGACGAGGGAGACGGCGGCGAACGCACCGGCCGCCGCGGCGGCCCTGCGGCCCGGGCGGGCGGCGGCGCATGCGGAGACGGCGGCCTGCACGGCGCGCAGCGGGCGTGAAGGGAATGCGGGGCGCGAGGGCTCCAAGAACTCTCCTCTCCTCGTCCGCCTACCGGGTGAGCTGACGGGCTCGGGCCGGAGCCTGCCCTACCGCGGACATGCGGAGCGTCCGCACCATGCGGATCGAAGCCCAGTCGGCATGGCCCTGGAGTGGTCCCGGAACCGTCCGATCGAGGGTCCCCGGTTCCTGCGGGGCGCCGGCTGCGGCCCGCGGGACTCGGCGGTTCGGCCGCCCGGTCACGGTCGTCCGATCACGGTGGGCCGATGTCAGCGCAGGAGACTAACGGAGCGCTCGTCGCCTGCCAACCAGAACATGCGAAATCGCAGGCGGCCCAGCGGTGCCCGACTGCAACACAGGTGCTCGCGGGCTTGTGCGGGCACTCGGCTGTGCGCTATTTCACTTTCTGTCCAGTTGTGTAGAACGGACGGCGGCGGACGATGCCGTTGGCGCCTTTCGGGGTATCTGCGCCGTCTGCGGCGCCGCACCGACCGCCGTGCGTGACGGACCGGCCACGGGAGAGCGGCCGCGGTCCGATAATGTCGGTTGTTTGTGGAAGTCGTGATCAGGCGTGCCCGTACCGCCGACGTGCGGCACATCCGGCGGCTCATCGACGCGTACGCCGGGCCCGGGCCGCGGATGCTCGCCAGGTCCACGGTGACGCTCTACGAAGACGTCCAGGAGTTCTGGGTGGCCGAGGACGTACGGGCCGCCGCGCCGGAGGACGAGCGACGTCCACAGGGGCGCGGGGGACGCGTCGTGGGGTGCGGGGCCCTCCACGTGATGTGGGAGGACCTGGCCGAGGTGCGTTCGGTGGCCGTGGACAAGGAGTACGCGGGGCACGGCATAGGGCACCGGATTGTCGACCGGCTTCTGCGAACCGCGCGGGAACTGGGAGTGGCAAGGGTGTTCTGCCTTACCTTCGAGGTGGACTTCTTCGCCCGGCACGGCTTCGAGCCGATCCTCGGAACCCCGGTGTCGCGCGAGGTGTACGACGAGCTTCTCCGTTCCTACGACGAAGGCGTGGCAGAGTTCCTGGACCTCGACCGGGTCAAGCCGAATACGTTGGGCAATACCCGGATGTTGCTTCGCCTGGAGGACTGATCGATGAGCGACTCCCCCCACCGCGGACGGCACTATCCGCGGCAGCCCCCGGGTCCGCCCTACCACGGCGGACCGTCCTACCAGCAGGGCTCCCAGTGGCAGCAGCCACAGCAGCAGGGTGCCCTGTGGCAGGGCGGGGTGGCCCCACAGCAGCAGTGGCAGCAGCCGCCCGCTCAGGGATACGGCGGCGGCTACGACTACGACTACGACGCCGGGGCCGCCGACCTTCCCCTGGCGCCGATCCTCCGCAGGGCCGGGGCGCGCATCATCGACAACGCCCTGGTGGCCGTTTTCGGATTCGCGCTCATCGTCCCCATCACCGTCGGCATCATCGGCCTGGACACCTCCGGAAGCAAGGCCACCAGCGAGGGCGGCATCTGGAACTGGCCCATCATCTTCACCCTTTTCGCGGTACTGGCGGTGCTGCCCTTCCTCTACGAGGCCGTCCAGCTCGCCATGTGGGGGCGGACCCTGGGCAAGCGCGTCCTGCGCCTGGGCGTCGTCCAGGCGCGCCCCGCGGGAGAGCCGCTGACGACGACGCAGGCCGTGTGGCGCGCGGGCGTCATGCACATCGGCTACCAGCTCGGCGTCTTCTTCTTCCTCGTGCTCGCCGTGAAGGTGTGGGACTACTTCGCCTACGGCATGCTGCTGGTCTGGATCGGCACCGTCATGGCCTACCTGTGGGCCATCTGGGACCAGCCGCTGCGCCAGTCCCTGCACGACCGCTTCTCCGGGACGCTCGTCATCGACGAGCGCGGGGAGTACACCGAGTACTCCGACCATGCGGGCGGCGACGCCGACCAGACGATCGCGTACCCGGACCGCACGGCCGAGTACCCCGGCCACTCGGGCTACGAGGGATAGCCCGCGGTGGCGGCGTCCCCTCCCGCATCCGGCGCCGGCCCCCTTCCCCCGGCCGAGGGGGAGGGCGCCCCGGAACTCGCCGAACCGGGGCAGCGGCTGGTCGCGCGCATCGTCGACACGCTCGTGGTGGGCCTTCCCGTGGTCATGGTGCTCCGGGAGGGCTTCCCCGACCTCAGCATCGAAAGGGTCGCGCCGCCGCTCGTGGCCGGGCTGCTGCTCGTCTACGAGTGGATCCAGCTCACGCTGTGGGGGCGCACCGTGGGCAAGCGCGTCGCGGGCATCGAGGTCGTCCGCGAGGACCCGGGCCGCCCCGCCGTGGACAGGAGGCGCCCGGACGTGCTCCGTGCACTGGTGCGGGCCGCGACGTACTGCGTGCCCATCGCGCTGCGCCCCGTCCCGGTGTTCGGGGCGGTGGCGGGACTGTTCTGGGTGGTGAACGCCGCGGCGATCTACGAGACGCGGCTGGAGCAGTCCGCCCGCCGCAGGGCCCTGCACGACCGTTTCGCGGGGACGGTCGTGGTCAGGCGGCCCGCCGCCGCGGCGGACGCCCGGGAGACCTGAACGCTTCGCCGCTTCGCGCCGTACTTCCGGCCCCGTTCTCCTATGCCCTCTCATATGGCCTCATGGAAGGCGGAGGCCGGTACGGCTATAGAGGGCGCTTAGCGTCCTTGGTCCGATGCACCGGTCCAAGTGCTCACCCTTACATGGACCCATAGGGGCGGCCGGTCCCTAACGGCCGCGCTTCCGCGGTGCGGTCAAGTCCCACTCCATGCCTTACGCCGTCGGCCCTTCCGGGCGACGGGCTCTTGCGCGGGACGTCCCTTACAACGGCGCCCCGTTCCATGCCCAGAGCCCGCGCGGATGGCCTTATACCGACGGTCTAACGGTGATGGGCGAGCCCATACGGCTGCGGGAGCTATGAGAACCGCACAGGATCGGCCACAGGGTGTCCATGAGGGGCGTATTGTCGGCGGGGTCGCGCAGAGCGGCTAGAACACGCCGCCCGGGGCTCTGTGCGTAGTACACAAGATGGGAGCCCGGATCCCGCGAGGGCGTGCTCACCGGACCCGCACATCGAGTGCGCCGGGTGTCGCCTTCCGGGCCGCTTCGGCGGGGCGGCCTGCGTCAAGGGCGAGGACAAAGGGTAAAGACTTGCATACGGCTCAACGCGGGATCGGAGCACGGACGCCGTGGTGATTACTGAGAGTGATCGATATGGCCGGGGCGGCGGCACCGGACATGCCGCCTGGGCGGCCGGTGCCGTATGCTCCGGTCGCGTGCCGAGGTGTAGGTGCCCGGCGACGTGGCGCAGGCGCAGACCCGTAACGATGTCCGTTCCCCGGGTGAAGCGCCCGACGGTGTGACGGGATTGCTTGCTTATCCGCTGTTATCGGCGTGGTGTGGTGGCGGTCGACCGGCGGTCGGGCGCCGGAAGTCGGCCCTGCCGTCCGGCGTCGGCAAAGGATTTCGCGACGGAGCTCCCGACCGGAATCTATCGACACGGCCGGCCCGGAGAGGCGTCAACGCCGATGTCGCAGGGGGTGCGGCCGCCGCGGCATTCCCGCGCCGGTGTGGTTAGTGCCGTTACGTCGGGGTTAATGGGGGTCGTGGGGGGTGCCGCCGCCCGCCCCGTTAAGGTGGGCCGGACCCTCATTTCCGCAGGCGCGGCGGGCGTCCCGAAAGCCGCAGGCCCGGAAACCTCGGCCAATGCAAGATCGTCCGGGCCGCCCGGGCGGCGTGATCTCGGTCACGCCGAAATCGTGATCCGGCTCCAGGGGTCGGACAATTCCGCCCCCCTCGGACCTCGCGCGGCCCCGGCCGGCGCGGCGGCTAAGGACCCCTCCACCCGGTTTCGGCCCCCGCGATTACGAAGAGTTACCGTGGGGCAAGCAAACTTCATCGCGAGTGTTGAATTGTCATCGGCAAGCATCGCGGTATATGTTTGTCAACCGAATGCAGTTTGCTCCAGCTGAAAGGTCTGTCTCCATGGCACAGAAGGTTCAGGTGCTTCTCGTCGACGACCTCGACGGTGGCGAGGCGGACGAGACCGTGCAGTTCTCGATCGATGGCGCCTCGTACGAGATCGATCTCAGTAGCGCCAACGCTAAGAAGCTCCGGGATTCCCTGCAGCCGTTCGTCGAGAAGTCCCGCAAGGCGGGCGGTGTCCGCCGGGGCGGCCGCCGGCAGCGCGGCGCCTCGAGCCGCGAGCGCAGCGCCGAGATCCGCGCGTGGGCCAAGCGCAATGGCATCAAGGTCAATGAGCGCGGCCGCATCCCGCAGAATGTGATCGAGCAGTACGAGGCGGCCAACTGAGCCCAGTTCGTCCGTCCGGGCGGGCCACCCTGCTCGGTGAGCTTCGCTCGCCTCCACCGGTGGCCCGTCCTTGGTTTCTTCCGGGGGAGCGACCCACCGGAGCCCACCGCTGCGGCACGCCCGCCGCGGCAGGCGCAGGGCGGCGAACCCACCCGGTGAACCGGCACCCGCCGTCACCGCCGGTCCGCCTCTCCGACGGAACCTCCTGGCGGCTCGCGTGAGCCACTCCCCGCGCCAGGCGCGGGAGCGGTGACCCCCCTCCGCGAGCCAACGCCGTCTACTCCGGTGGCCTGTGCCCGTTTCCCCAGCGAGCCCGTGGTCTCGGACGCCGCTCGCGGGGCTCCTGAGCCGCATGCACGCAGCGACGGGCCCAGAGCCAGCGCTCCCCTTCCCAAGAAGACCCGGCGTGCCCCGCAGAGAACGTCCGCTGCGCAGACGTGCAGGCGACACCTGTGAATGACCACCCCCGCCGCCGTCGCTCCCAAGCCCCGGCTGTCGCTCGACGACAGCTGACGCAGAGGGCACGCCGAGCCGCCCCTTGTTGAACCCCCGACACGAGAGGTGAGGCGGCAGACCTCCGCCGATGCTCGATTCCTCGGCGGGTGCCCCGGTCCCGAGCAGGCTCTGGACGCTTCAGGTGCCCTGTTGGAGGCGTTCACGGACGCGTACTGGCTCCGTCGTGGTGCATGCAGTCTGCGGCCCTGGTCGGCCGCTCCCAAAGCCTGTGCGTCGCTCGTGTCGACGGCTGGCGCGGAAGGTACGCCGAGTGGCCGCCGTCGGACGCCCGATGCGAGGCGTGTGGGGGGGCTGTGCCTCCGTTGGTGTTCGCTTGCTTGATGGGCGCCCCTGGGCGTGTGCTGCGGCTTGGAATGCTCTGGGGACCCTGATGGGGGCGTTCGCTGCACGGACGCGTACCGGCCCGTTGTGGGGCTTGCTGTCGTGAGCGTCTAGAGCGTTTCGAAGTGAGGTGAGCGCCGCCGCGGCATCGCCGCCACGGTCCCGGTTCTGGGTGACCAGACCCGGCACCGGCAGCGACGACAGTCGCAGCGGTCGTCCACCCGCCTTCGACCCGGCCGGCTGCAAGGCCCGCCATGCCGCAGAGTGCGGCGCCAACCGCCTCGAGCACCACCGGGCCGCAGCCACCCGCCACGACACGCTCTTCGTCCGCGCCCAGGCCGTTCTCCCGAGATCACCGCAGTCAACAGGTGGCTCCACCTACTTTGAAACACGACCTGATCGCCCGCTCCCAGGGCCTTGTGTGTTGCTCGTCGCTGGTGCAGGAGGTACGTCGAGGAGGCCCTTGTTCAACGTTCGGCACGAGGGCCGCGGGGTGGTGTGCCTGCGCTGGTGTTCGGTTCCTCGGTGGGTGTGCCTTAGACCGGAGCTGTGGGGCTGGCCGCTTCAGGTGCCTCGCTGGAGGGCGCCCGCCGCGTGGACGCGTACTGGCGGTGGTGGGGCTTGCTGGCGTGTGGCCCCTATTTCGGTCGCCTCCCAGAGCCTGTGTGGTGCTCGTGTCGACGGCCGGGCGCGGAAGGCGTGCCGGATAGCTCCTTGCGCGTCCGACGCGAGAGGCGGCGCACCTCCCGCTGGTGTTCGGTGCTTGGAGGCGCCTCAGGCCCGAGCTGTGGCTCTGTGAGGCGCTTGCCCGGAGTGAGGCAACGGGTGGTTGGTTTGGTTGGTCCCCGCTCTTGTGAGGTTTCCTTAGGGGGCTCGGGTGCCCTGTAGAGGGTGTTCGTTATGTAGACGTACGCGTGGTCTCCGTCGTGGGGCCCGTCGCCGCGTGGTCCAGTCGTCCGCTTTCAGGGCCGGTGTGTTGCTCGCGTTGACGGCCGACGCGGAGGGGGCGGGGCGGCTCCCGTTGAACGCTCGACGCGAGGGACGGCGGATGGTGCGCCTTCGTTGATGTGTCGCGTTCGGTTCCTGGAGGGTGGCCCCAGGTCTGTGCTGTGGCTTTGTGAGGTGCAGGCGGGGTGCGCGGGTGGGTCGGCGCTCGCCTTTGTGAGGTTGTCTGACCGCCTATAGGTGCCTCGTGGGAGGTGCGTCGAGGGTTGACCGTCCGTGTGTCCTGGTCGGCGGCTACCCGGGCTTGTGCGTGCTGCTCGCGTCGATGGCTGACTTGGAGGGGCCCGGTGGCCTCTTGTTGGGCTTCCGATGGAGGCGTGAGGTGGTCGCCTTCGCTGATGTTCTTGTGGGGAGTCAGGCTCGGACTGTGACTCTTGAGGTGTCAGGCGGGGAGTTGTTCGTGTGTTGGGGCTTGCCTATGGGGGGTGCATGGTGGTGAACCTGCGGAGGGGGGTCGTTGCGTAGATGCAGGGGGAGCAGTCTTCGGCGTTGGGCCGGTGGCCCTTGTGGTTCTGGCTGGGGGTTGTGATGGCTGGTGCGGCTGCTTGTCTTCACGGGGTTTCTTTCGAGACGGGGAGAGTGTTCGTTGCGTGAGCTTAGGAGGCGATGCCTGTTAATGGGGTGTGGCGCCGTGGAGGGGGACGCCGGAGGGTGGGGTGTGTTGATGGGGTGCGTTCGCTTTCGGGGGTGTTACGTGTTTGGGGGCTTGCAGGGCTCTGGGCCGTGGGATGGCGCCGGTGTGACGGGCTTTACGGCGGCGTAGCGGGTGGTCCGCTTGACGGGCTTCGCTTACGTCTGCGTTTCCGCCTTCGGCGTCTCTCAGGGTGACGACTCGGATGCGCTTTGTTGGGCGTTCGCGGGTGGGTGATTGCGCTTGGTGGGGTGCGGCCGCCTTCGCGGCGGAATCTGCGCATTCCGGCGCGTGTCGGAGGCGACCGCGGCGACCTGCGAAAAGGCCCCGTTCGCTTGAGGCGTAGCGGGAACATCGCGCACCGTCGCGGTAGTTGGATGAGGATGAACAGCGCTTAGCTGGGGAACGTCTCCTGGTGGGACTGCACCGGGCGGCCTCCTCGGGGCGGGCTAGCATGCGGAAGGACAGGTCCGGACATTCCGGACGCTGCCCAACCGCTCTGTGAGGAGCGACGAGATGTTCGAGAGGTTCACCGACCGCGCGCGGCGGGTTGTCGTCCTGGCTCAGGAAG